>CAZOTD010000057.1:0-10210 GCA_964582685.1 uncultured Treponema sp.
ATATAATATATAATATGTGAATAATAGCAAAGATTGCAAAAAAAAGAAATACTTTTTAAAACTATTAACTTAATAGGTAAAATAAAAATTTTGAAAAAAATAGATAATTTTTACTGCTTAATAATTCTAAAGTATATGATTTGTTTGCAAATTCAAATTCTCTAGTTGACTAAAATTACAAAAATCGCAATAATACTCTTGAATATTCAATTTTATTAAGGAGCGCGCACCGTGCCTTGTGGTAAGAAAAGAAAGCGTCAGAAGATGGCGACACATAAGCGAAAAAAGATGCTTAGAAAAAATCGGCATAAGAGCAAGTAATTAATTTTTTTACTTGTAAAATAGTGTATGTGCCAGTAAAGACTGCAAAAGTAAATACTTTGGCGGTCTTTTTTTATGATTTTAAATAACGAGGTCTTTTTACGATTCTTTCCAAAATTACAAAACCTGAAGACATAAAAAATTTCTCAAGAGAAGAATTATCACAACTTTCTAAGGAAATCCGAAAAAAAATTATAGAAGTCGTAGGACAAAATGGCGGACATCTTGCAAGCAATCTTGGTGTTGTTGAATTAACAATTGCATTACATCGGGTATTCAATAATAAAGATGATGCAATTATTTGGGATGTTAGCCACCAATGTTATGCACATAAACTTTTAACTGGTCGTTATAACGAATTTGACACTTTAAGACTTCATGGAGGAATTTCGGGATTTACAAAAATGACTGAAAGTCCTTATGATTATTTTAGCACAGGGCATGCATCGACAAGCATTTCTTCAGCACTTGGTTTATTAATTGCACGACTTAATCAAGGAAATAATTTCGATGACAAAAATGTTGTGGCGGTTATTGGAGATGGTGCTTTAACTGGAGGACTTGCTTTTGAAGGCTTGTGTCATGTAGGACAACTTCAGAAAAATTTGATTATAGTACTTAATGATAATCAAATGTCAATCGGGAAAAATGATGGAACTTTTTCAAGATACTTGAGTCGGCTTACGATGTCATCTCAATATCAAATTATTAGACGTGGAATTGATTTCTTTGCAAAAAAAGTTCCTCTAATAAATAAATTTCTGCCTAAATTCATTTTTAAATTCAAACGAGGATTAAAAGGACTTTTACTTGCTAATAATTTATTTGTTGAATTTGGTTATGAATATGTAGGTCCATTAAATGGTCATGATATTCAAGAAATGGAACTTGTATTCAATCGAGTAAAAAAACTAAAAAAACCAGTTGTAGTTCATATTGTTACAAAAAAAGGAAAAGGTTATAATCCAGCAGAATCTGATCCTCAAAAATTTCATGGAATCGAACCTTTTAGAATTCTCGAAGGATTTTTTGAAAAATCTGAAGGAATGAGTTTTACTGATGTTTTTTCAAAAGCAATTAATGAATGTGCAGAAAAAAATGATAAAATTGTTGCGATTACTGCTGCAATGGCAAAAGGAACTGGACTTGATAATTTTGCACAAAAATTTCCAGATCGTTTTTTTGATGTCGGAATTGCAGAAGAACATGCCGTAACTTTTGCTAGTGGCCTTGCAAAAGGTGGATTAATTCCAATTGTGGCAATTTATTCAACTTTTATTCAACGCTCGATTGACCAAATAATTCACGATATTGCGATTCCCAATTTTCATGTTGTTTTTATGCTTGACAGAAGTGGAGCAGTTCCAAACGATGGAGAAACACATCAAGGAATTTTTGATATTGCGCTTATGCGTTCAATTCCGAATTTAACAATTCTTTCTCCAGCATCAGCGAATGAACTTGAATTGATGCTAAAATCTGCAATTTCAATGAAAGGACCGATTGTCATAAGATATCCAAAACTTTCTTGCCCAAAAGAATTCAATTGTTTTAAAACTCCATTGCATTTAGGAAAAGGCAATATTATTAAAAGCGATAAAATAAACAAAATTATATCAGAAGAATTGCAAAATAAAAATTCAAAAAAAACAACACTTATAATTACAACTGGTTCAATGATAAAAGAATCGATTAACGCTGTCGAAATTCTTCTTAAAAAAAATATTCTTGCTGATATTTATAATCTTCGATTTATAAAACCAATCGACGAAAAATATATAATTTTGCTTTGCAAAAATTATAAAAAAATTGTAATAGTTGAAGATGGAATTAAACAAGGCGGAATTGGTGAATATCTTGAAAATCTTCTTTTAAAAAATGGAATAAAATATGTTCAAACACTTGGCTTTCCGCAATATTTTATTTCACAGGGAACAAGAGAAGAAATTTTGCGTGATGCAGGACTTTCAGTGGAGAATATTGTAAATGCTGGAATTTAATCTTAAAGATAGAACAATTCGCACTGAACGCCCCGCATTTGTTGTAGGAATTGTAAATGCAAATAACAATTCCTTTTGGAAAAAAAGTCGTGGTGGTTATTCTCTTGCAAAACGTTTGATTTTTGAAAAAGCAGATATTCTTGATTTGGGTGCAGAAAGTTCACGTCCTGGTTCAAAGTATATTTCAGAAAAAGATGAACTTAGAGCATTAATTCCACTTATAAAAAAAATCAGGAAATATTCCGATATTCCAATTTCAATAGACACAAGAAAAAAAAATGTGATAAAAGCTTGCGTTCAAGAAGGTGCAGATATTTTAAATGATATTTCCGCTTTAGAAGATGATTCTGAAATTGCATCTTGGTGCGCAAAAGAAAAAATTCCTGTTATATTGATGCATAAAAGGAAAAATCCTGATATAATGCAACAATATACGGAATATAAAGATGTCTTTGAAGAAGTTCAGGATTATCTTAACTCGAGAATAGAATATGCTATAGCAAACGGAATTGAAAGATCAAAAATTATTCTTGATCCAGGAATTGGATTTGCAAAAGACCTTGAAGCAAATCTGATTCTTGTCAGTAAAGCAGGAAAACTTTGCCAAGGAAAATATCCGATTATGATGGCATTGTCAAGAAAATCTTTTCTTGGGCAAATTACTTCAAAAAAAGTCAAAGATCGACTTTTTGCAACTATAGCTGCTGATTTATATTCTGTTATGAATGGAGCAACTTTTGTCAGAGTGCATGATGTAAAAGAAACCGTTGATTCTCTTTGTGTTCTTTCTGCTCTTTCTTCTGTAAGTTGATTTTGAATTTAAGGAAAAATAAATGTTAGCAGTTCAAACCTTATTAAAAATCTACTCGTATATCAGTCCTATAATTGATATAGCAATCATTGCATTTATTTTATATAAGGCTTATGAACTTATTATTAAAACAAATGCAGTTCAGATCCTTCGTGCTGCAATAATTATTGCTCTTTTTTATTTTGGAGCGTTCATTTTAAAACTTGATACATTGCTTTGGATTTTGAATATTATTTCTCCAGGACTTCTTGTATGTTTTGTAATCGTATTTCATCCAGAATTAAGAAAAGTCATTCTAAAACTTGGGCAAAAACAATGGTTTACATTTGGAAAACGTTCAAAGCATACTCATGTCGATGCAGTTCTTATTGCAGCTGACCAACTTTCCAAAATGAAAAGAGGAATGTTAGCAGTTTTTGTGCGACAAACTAAATTAGATGATATTATCGGAACTGGAACTAGCATTGATGCTACTCTTTCTTCTGCTCTTCTTTATACAATTTTTAGTCACGATACGCCTTTACACGATGCTGCTTGCATTCTCGAAAATGGAAGAATTGTTGCTGCTGGATGTTTTCTTCCGTTGAGCGAACAATACGATATTAAAAAAACTTTTGGAACACGACATCGTGCAGCTTTAGGACTTGCTGAACAAACTGATGCAGTTGTTCTTGTCGTTTCTGAAGAAACTGGTGCGATAAGTCTTGCTTATGATTCAAAACTTCACTATGACTTGTCAATAACAGAGTTAACAAAAACATTAGAAGAACTTCTTGATATTACTTCTGATTCACAGAACATTGAGGATACAGTCGATGAAAGCAAAATTAATTCTTAAAACAATTACAACTAATTGGTTTCCAAAATGTTTGTGTATTATTATTGCTATTATACTTTATTTGTTTGCAAAAACTGCAAGATTGGAAACTAAAACATTTGTCGTTCCTCTAAAAGTAATTGAAGATGGAAATCTTGCACGTACAGCAACACTTCCATCTTCTGTTTCTGTAATTATTCGTTCT
This sequence comes from uncultured Treponema sp., assembly GCA_964582685.1. Lineage (GTDB taxonomy): Bacteria > Spirochaetota > Spirochaetia > Treponematales > Treponemataceae > Treponema_D. Next base: position 4,155 of record CAZOTD010000057.1, read on the forward strand.
GAACCAGAAAAAATTTCTTCAATTCAAAATGGCGACATTGAAGCAACTCTTGATTTAAGTTATTACACAAAAGAAGGTTCTTACAATGTTCCTGTTTCTGCTTTTTTTAATTCAAATGTAAATCTTAATTCGCCAGTTGAACTTACGGTTTATCCAGAAAGTATTTCTGTCGACCTTGAAGAACGCACAAGAAAAGCTGTTTCTGTCGTAGTTCCAATTTATGGAAATCCTGTGCATGGTTATGAAATTGAAAATATTGTAATTTCGCCAAAAGAAGTAATTATTTCTGGACCAAAATCAATGGTCGCAAATATTAATAGTATTTCAACTTCTGAAATTAGCATTGCAGATAGAAAAGATACTTTTAACGATACAAGAAAAATTCTTGGAATTAATCGGCACATTCAACTTATTTCTTCAGATGACATTAATGTAATTATTTACTTAAAAGAAACTCTTATAACAAAAAGTTTTGAACGAACTCAAGTTTCTGTAACTTCCTTAAATAATAATCTTGAAGTAGAAGAACTTCCTGAAATTTCTTTTACTGTTTCTGGAAGTCAACTTATTGTTGAAACATTTTATCCATCAGTTGCAACTGTTCAAGCGGATTGTTCTGGAATTACTGAAGCTGGAGAATATGAAGTTCCATTAATCATAAATATTCCTGATGGATTGCAAGTTGAAGAGCAAAGTTCGACAACCGTAAAAATTATTGTTAATGAAAAACTTGAATCATTGGAAAATTCTGATACGGAAAATGAATAATGATTTTTGGAACTGGAATTGATATAGTTGAAGTTTCGCGTTTTGAAAAATGGCTTAAAGATAAAAATTGTATAAGTCGTTATTTCAATAAAAAAGAAATCTTAAGCAATTCACAAACAAAGTTAAATGAACGCCAAAGTTCTGCATTATGTCAACATTACGCAGCGCGATTTGCAGCAAAAGAAGCATTTTCCAAAGCACTTGGAACTGGAATTGCTGGTTTTGAATTAAAAGATGTTTATGTTCAAAATGATGAATTAGGAAAACCATATCTTGTGCTTGAAAATAATGCGAAAGAACTTTTTGAAAAAAAATGCAAAAACGCAAAAATTTATCTTTCCTTATCGCATGAAAAGCATTACGCAATTGCAAACGTAATCATTGAAATCTAAAAAAAAACTGATATAATAAATATGATTAATTTTAAGTTTTGTAATTACCAAAAATTGTTTGCAAAATAAACTTAAATGTGAGGAAATAAATGGTTTCTGGTGTAAAACTATCAACAGAAGAAAATAAAAAACCTTCAATTTCATATTGGTCAAAAAAGCAATGTTGTTGCCCAGTTTGTAAAAAAGATTTTCAACGAGAAGAAATGCTTTCTGGCAGCGGAAGAATTAATGCTGGAAAACTTACTGATGAACTTCATCGTCTTTATATTCCTTCAAAGCGATTTGGAAAAGTTCATCCTTTGATTTATTCAGTTGGTGCATGTCCAAATTGCCATGCCGCATTTTTATGGAACGACTTTACTGAAATTAAAGACAAAGCATCGCTTGATAGAATTTTGGATAAAATGGAAGAAAGAAAAGCTTCCGTTAATGCGATTTTTCCATATTATAATCTTACAAGAAATCGAACGCTTCTTGACGGAGCGGCAATGTATTATCTTGCAATTTTAACATACAATGAAGTAGATTTAGCGTATCTTCCAACGATGAAAAGTGCAATTTTGACACTTCGGCTTGCTTGGCTTTGTCACGAATTAGATGAAGAATGTCCAAATCATAATTTTTCAGTTGTTTCAGAGATTTTTTATAAAAAAGCAATTTTCTTTTATCAGCAAGCAGTTCTCAATGAAACAAACCGTATAGAAAAAAGTTCTACGCTTGCTAATATGGGACCTGACACAGATAAGAATTATGGTTGGGACGGTGTAATTTATTTATGTGGACTTCTTGAATATAAATATGGACAAAAAGAAGATTTTCAATTACGTCTTAAAAAACTCGATGAATCAAAAATTGCAATTGCAAGAATTTTTGGACTTGGCAAAACTTCAAAAGAAAAACCTGGACCTCTTCTTGAACATTCAAGAAATCTTTATGATAATCTTACAAAAATTCTTGGTGGAGAAGATGTTGATAGTTCTGTTTTATAATAGAGCAAATTTGAATGTTGCAGATGTTTTATAAATTATGAAAAATTAAACACAAGACAAAATCAAAATTCAAGGATTTATATTTGAGAAATATTTTACTTACAATTTCTTATGATGGAACTTTATTTTGTGGCTGGCAACGTCAAGACAAAAGTGATGGCGGAAAATCCGTAAGAACAGTTCAAGGGGAAATTGAAAAAGTTTTAGAAAAAATTCATAAAACAAAGATTTTACTTCAAGGTTCTGGAAGAACAGATAGCGGAGTTCATGCAGTTGCACAAGCTGCAAATTTTTTAACTGCACTAGATTCAATCCCGACACAAAAATTTATTCCAGCGATGAATTCGCTTTTGCCATCTGACATTAGAATTATGAGTGCTAAACAAGTTGGAGAAAATTTTTCTGCTCGATTTGATGCAACTTCTAGGACATATAGATATTTTATCGTTCCATCGCATAAAGTATTAGCATCGCAAATGCCTTATGTTTGGGACATAGCAAATGAACCAGATATCAATAAATTAAATGAAATGGCTTCGTGCTTAAAAGGTGAACTTGATTGTGCAACTTTTGCTGCTGCTGGAGATAAAAGTATTTCTACTTGTCGCTATATTTTTGATGCACATTTTTTTTATCAAGATTTAATTCCTTGCGGAAAAGCACTTGTGTTTGAAATTACGGCAAATGCGTTTTTGTGGAAAATGGTAAGATCAATTGTTGGTTCACTGATTTATTTTGAAAAAAATTGTGATGTTTCATATTTTAAAACTGCACTTGAAAGTCGCACGCGCAGTAAAGTCGGACCAACAGCGCCACCTCAAGGTTTGTTTTTATGGAATGTTTCGTTTAATGGGAAAAGAATTCATATCTAATTTAGTTGCATTTAATTTTGTTAGAGCAAGTTTACAGGATCGATGTCTGTTTCGATATAAACATTATCTGGACTTTTAAAATCATTTATAAGATGAAAAACAAGTTTTTGCAAAATTTTAATATTTTTAGATTTGAGCATTAATTGGTATCTATAATTTGCAGAAATTTTGTTTATCGGACATTCTGATTCTCCTAAAATTTCTACATCGTCGCATAATTGACCTAATTGTTTTTGCAAAACTGAAAGTTGTTCTTGCAAAATTGACTTTGCATTTTTTGCAGTTTCTTGTACATCTTTTAAATTTGGACAGCGGAATACAAGTCTGACAAGTCGTGAAAATGGAGGAAAATCCAAAAGTTTTCTTGTTGCAAGTTCAGAAGAATAAAATTCATTTATTTTAGAATTGCAAGCGTAATAAATACATTCAGCACCTGGATTAAAAGTTTGTACATAAACTTCACCATCAGGAAAAAAACGACCTGCACGACCTGCAACTTGTGTGATAAGCGCAAAAGTTTTTTCTGCTGCTCTAAAATCAGGAAGATGAAGCCCTGTATCTGCAAGAACAATTCCCACAACTTTAAGATTTGGAAAATTCAAACCTTTTGCAATCATCTGAGTTCCAAGCATTATGTCATATTCACCTTTTTTAAAAGCATCAAGTTTTTCTTGAAGTTCTCCTTTTTTTGTCAAAGAATCTGTGTCGACACGAACAATTCTTGCATTTGGGAATTTTGCTTTGACTTCCGCTTCAATAAATTCCGTTCCAAATCCGCTATAACCGATGTCAAAAGAACCGCATTGTGGGCAACTAGATGGAGGCTCAATTGACCAGCCACAATAATGACATTTTAGTCGATTTATTGATTTGTGATATGTTAATGGAATTGAACAATTTTTGCATTTTAATTCATAGCCACAATATGAACATCTAAAAAAATGATTAAATCCGCGTCGGTTTAAAAATAAAATTGATTGCCTTTTTTCATCGATTGCGTTTTTTATTGCATCAAATAATTCTTGAGAAATACTTTGGCCCAAAATATTTTGTTTTGATAAATCTATTGTTTTGATTTTTGGAGGTGCACCTCCTGCCAATCTTTTTGTAAGTTTGTAACATTCAAATTGACCGTTACAAATCGAATTCCAACTTTCAACACTTGGAGTTGCACTTCCCATTAAAAGCGGAATTCCAAGTGTCGATGAACGAAACATTGCAACTTGCCGAGCATGATAGCGCGGAGTATTATTAGATTTATAAGAAGTATCGTGTTCTTCATCAATGATAATAAGTCCAAGTTCTGGAACAGGCGCAAAAATTGCACTTCTTGCACCTATAACAATTCTTGCTTCTTTGCGCAAAATTCTATTCCATTCGGAAAGTTTTTGACTTGGCGTTAATCCAGAATGTAGAACGGCGACTGTAGAACCAAATCTCAATGTTACCGATTCGATGACTTGTGGCGTAAGTCCAATTTCTGGAACAAGATAAATAATTCCTTTTCCTTGATTTAAAATATTTTGTGCGACTTGAAGGAAAACTTCAGTTTTGCCACTTCCCGTTGTACCAAAAAGATAATGATATTTTATTTTTTCGTTCGATTTTGTTGGTTGTTCTAAAAAAGAAGCACAAATTTTTTTTACTGCATCTTCTTGTTCGCTAGAAAGTACAATATTTTTTTTCGCTGGGAATTCATCGATAAACGAATATGATTGACAATCCGTTTCGCGTTTTCCAGAAGGAATCATCGAATTTAAAACTTCACCGATTGGAGTAATGTAATATCCTGACATCCAAATTCCAAGAGAAATCAATTCTTGGGTCAAAATTGGCTGAGAATCGAGAACTCGTAAAATTGGTCTTATTTTTTCTGGATCAAACGAAAGATTTTTTGGAAGATGCTCAAATTCCTTGACAATAATTCCGATAAGTCTTCTTGCACCAAATTTAACTTCTGCACGTTTTCCGATTGCAGGTTTATAACTTGTTACAGAAGTTTTGCGTTTTTTTGAGAGCAAGTCTGATTGTACAGAATCATTGTTGAGAAAGATTTTTTGAGTATCTTCAGAAAGTGTAAGATAGATGAATGTTTGATTTAAAGGCACATTAAGTGCAATTTCAAGATATTTCAAATTTCCCTCAATAAATTTTTATTACATTTCTTTTACAAAGGAATTTTCATAATCAGGTGATTTTTTAAGAAGTTCCAATTTGAATTTTTTAAGATCATTCCAAGCAGGCGCTTTAAGTTCTTGATTACGCAACAAAGCACTTGGATGATAAGTTGCCATAAAAGGAATTGAGTTATATTCGTATAAAGTTCCTCTTAGAGAATTTATTCCGACGGTTGTTTTTAAAAGTGTTTGTGCTGCGATTCTTCCAACAAGAAGAATCATTTTTGGTTTTAAAATAGTGATTTGTGCATCAAGATACGAAATGCACGCTTGAATTTCATCGTGAAGTGGATCTCGATTTTGAGGCGGACGACATTTTACAATGTTTGTAATATAGCAATTTTGCTTTCGACTCAATGAAATTGCGGCAAGCATTTTATCAAGTAATTGACCTGCAGGACCAACAAAAGGAAGGCCTCTCTTATCTTCTTCAAATCCAGGTCCTTCTCCAATTACTAAAACTAGAGGATTTTCAACGCCCATCCCTGAAACGCAATTCGTTCTTGTTTGGGCAAGTCGACATCGATTGCAATTTTTAATTCGTTCTGAAATTGAAGAACTTGATAAAAGCGTTTTTTTTGTTTCAAAAACAGAATCAGATAAAGTTTCGTTATTTATATTATAAAGATTTTTGTCTTCAAGATTTTGGGAATGTTCGTTAAATATTTTGTCATCATGAAAATTCGGTTTTAAGTTAGCAAAAGAATTTGTTGTGTAACCATATATTGCTTTTGAAGTTGTTTTGAGAAAATCATAAATTAACTGTTTTTCGCTTGTTGTCATTACTTTATATTATCACATAATTTGATTGTAATTCAAGGAAAGTGTGAACGCGTGCTTTGCTAGGTGGTAATACAT
>CAZOTD010000058.1:0-10055 GCA_964582685.1 uncultured Treponema sp.
AATACCTCAATTTGTCATTTCTGTGTTTTCTAGTTGAGATTCTATTTTCCTTTATTAATTGAAAAAAGTAAAAGTAAAGCAAAACGCTATCTGAAAAAAGTTTGAAATTCTGTAATTTAAACTTTGATAGCTTTGTTAATGTGGCTTGTATTTTTGAGTTACATAAATTTTGGAAAACGAAAAAAAATATAAGTTACCTATTGCTAATTTATGTTTTATTTGCTATATTCACTTTGAAGTTGCTTCATTATTGAGTAGATAAAAATTTGAAACAAAAAATTGTGCAACTATATGAATCATTTTCAAATTTTTTCTTTCAAGGTTTGCGTTGCAAACTTATTTAAGTTAATTTGCGATTTTCGTTTTGCTACAAAATCGCGTTAAAAGCCATTTTCCAAACAAATGTTTGTTTTGTGGCTTTTATGGAGGTTTCTATGAAAAGAATCGTAAAATTTGCAATCGGTTTTGCTGGATTGCTTATGGCTTCAACTTTTGCCTTTGCAGAGGTTGGTGTATCTTTTTCTAACGAATTAAAATCTGATGTGATTTCTAGTGAAAGTAAGAAAAATGCCACTGGAGATAAAACTGTTACAGAAACATCATTTGCAGGTTTTGTAAATGAAACAATTGCTGAAGTTCAGACGGATAAAGTAAAAGCAGGACTTGAAATTCATTCTTTCATTAACAGCAAAAAATACATAAATTCTGATTATGATGAAAAATCTTATTTAGAATTTTCTGGTTATGATGTTAAAGATTATTATATTGAATTTTCTCCAATAAAATTGTTGGCTATCGGATTTCATGACACGATAAACACACTTGGTTCATATCTTCCTATTTGGGACGATAATTTGGCTACAGGAAATTTAGGAAGTGATTTTGTTTTTGCAATCAGACCTATTACAGGGTTACAAATTGCCGGTGGAATTGATTTTATCTCTACAATCGGTGTTATCAATCCTGCTAGAACAGAAACTGCATCTACAAATTTAATAACAAATTTCGGCATTGAATATGTTGCTAACAACGAACTTTGGTCCATTGGTTTTGCGGCAAGAAATGTATTCTCTGATGATCGTTCGTTTGGATTATATGGAACTTTTACAGGTCTTGACAATTTGGCTTTGATGGGAGGATTTGCAATCAATGACGAAGGCGTTGATGGACCTTTAGGAATAACCGTTGGCGGAAACATCCTTTCTGTCGGAATAACTTATGAGCAAAAGAAATTTGACTTAGCTGCTGAATTAGTTACAAATTTTGGAAACAAGGATGCAAATAACTTTGATGTCTACACAGCTGCAGATTTTTCTTATCACTTTTTTAACAACTTAGATTTTAGCGTTACAGGAAAATATATCGGTGATATTGCTGTTCCTGATAGAGCCGACAAAGTACATGTGTTTGGCGTTCATCCTTATGTTACTTACAAATATAAAAGACATACATTTGAAGCTGGCGTAAATATTGATTTTAGAACAAATCCAAAAAATCTTGACCGTGTTTCTGTTTTGACTTTGCCAATTTCATGGAAATATGAATATTGATTCGTGCGGAGAGTTTCATACCCCGACGCTTGCGTCGTAAAAAGGGTATGAAATCCGACTACGATACCTTATGAGAAAGAACGATACCTTGAACGCTTGCGTCGAGGTTCGTTCATTTTTGTAAGTATTTTTAGATAAAATTATTTACAAAGTAAAACTCATTAAAGAAACCTTTGAAATTCTGAAAACTAGCAAAAGTTAGACAGAAAGCAAAGGTTTCTTTTTTATTTTCGCGACATTTTATTTTAGTGCTTGCATTTTATTTTCGCGACATTTTATTTTACTGTTTGCATTTTACTTTATTTTTGCGACATTTTATTTTACTGTTTGCCCGAATTTCAAATAACAATTAAAAATAATGTCAAGCACTCATTGATAATGTTGTCAATTTTTCTGCAAATCTAAACAATAAAAAGTAATTGACAATAAAAAAAATTAACTGTAAATTTATGTAAACTGAATTTCCCAAAATCATAAACGAAGTTAAAATAAAATCTAAATTACAAATAATTTGGGAAAAAATTGGAGAGTGTTAATGCTAAGCGTAATTCTTTTTAATGAACTATTGGGAAATAAAAATGTATCTGTAAAAAATAAAAATAGACAGATAATTGTAGCTCACGAAGCAGATACTTATTTTTTTTTGTAAAAAACAGAATTAATTTATACAAAAGTATATTTAATTTTCATTATGTTCTTTTAGTGAGCAAAAAATGTCTAACAAAGTTTCAAGTTTAAGAGCAACAAAAAAAGTAAAATTCCCAATTGGTGTAAAACTCACACTTATTTTTAGTACAATAATTCTCATTTCTTTGGCAAGCGTTTCCGTGCTTTCGAGCGTCCTTATGAGTCAAGATGTTCGTAGAACCGCAGAGCAAAACAACTTTGACATAAACCAGCGCGCTGCCGACACAATCGAATATAAATTTTCTGGAGTTCGTTCGAGCGTTTTCCAGCTTCTTGATTTGATGAACGTAATTCAAGGCGGCGCAAAATCTTCTGGCGCACGCGAAGCAATTTCGCTTTTCTTTGAACGCAATTCTGATGTTGCAGGAATTTATATTCTTTCTTCGTCGGACGAGCAAAATTATCGTGATGAACAAATCGTAAACAATCAGTTTTTTATTTCCAACGAAATTGAAAGTTCTCTTGCAAATGATTTTATAAATCAAAACTATTCTTTAATCGAAAGAGCTTGTTATGGCGAATCGATTGCGGCAAACTCAAGCACATTTTTAAGCATCCCGACGCTTGCACTGTTTTTTCCCTGGCAGGAAAACGGTCTTGAGCAATGTTGTCTTGTAATTTTTTCTGCGGAAGGAATTTCGGACATTCTTGGAACTGGAAGCGAAAACACGACTTTTTTAATAAACGATTCTGATGAACTTTTGCTTCATCCCGAAACAGAACGGATTTTGGCAGGCGAATCTTTTGCGGATTATCCTCTTGTTCAAAAAATCCGAGAAACTGGCGAAGATTCAAGGCAAATTCCTTTTTCTACAATCGATGAAAACGGAAAAACCATCCAATATTACGGCGCTTACGAAAAAAATCAAACCGCTGATGTTGTTGTAATTACAGTTGTCAGCCAAGAAACTGTTCTTTCGGGCGTTTACAACACGTTAAAAAACAACATCTTCATCACAGGAATTGTATATTTTCTTTCTATTATGATAACCTTGCTTTTTTCAAGGTTTGCAATTTCCAATCAGCTTCGAAAGCTTTCTGACGCGGCAAACGAAATTCAAAACGGAAACTTCGAGACAGAAATTATCGACAACTTGAACACAAAGCGAAAAGACGAAATCGGCGTTTTAAACGAAGCGACTCAGAACGAGCGCGAATTCTTGAACACGTTTGCAAAGTTTACAAACAAGAATGTCGCCAAAGCAATCGCTCGAAAAGAAATCGATTTTGAACCGCACTTAAAAGATTTGACGATTTTCTTTAGCGACATCCGTGGCTTTACGGCGATTTCGGACGGATTTAGAAACAAGTTCGGAGACGATTCTCCGCGCGAAATCATCGCTTTCTTGAACGATTATATGGAAAGAATGGTTGAATGTGTTTCTTTGAGTGGCGGAACAATCGACAAGTTTGAAGGAGATGCGATTATGGCGGTTTGGGGAATTTTACGCGACGACAACTTGAACGCGAAAAATCACCTTGAACACGTAAAAGAAGATGCCGTAAACGCGATTCGCGGAACAATCGCAATGCGTTATTCGCTTATGAAATACAACAAAGAAGCACAAATCTTTTCAAAGGAACACGAAAACGACGCGAACGCAAAATACAAACCGCACATCAGAATCGGTTGCGGACTTAACACTGGACGCGCGACAGCCGGAATTATGGGCGGAAAAGACAAACTTGAATACACGGCGATTGGAGATGCTGTAAACTTTGCAAGCCGAACCGAAAGTTCAAACAAAGCTTGCGGAACCGACATTCTTATAAGCGAAGACACTTACAGCCTTCTTAAAAAAGATTTTATTAAATGTGCGGAAAACAGTTTTTCAATAAATGCGGAAAATCTTAAAAACGAAATTGTCGTTGAACGAATTCCAGTTGAATTCGAAGTAAAAGGAAAAGGAACGCAACATTTCTACGGCGTTGTGAATATGCCTAATTTTGACATAGAAGAATTCTTTAGCGCAAGCGACAAAAAATTTGTGCTTGATAAAGATTGTGAAAAAGCGGTTGGAAAAAACGGACCAAAAACCTTGAACGAAGTTAGACAAATGCTTGGTATTCCTATTCCTGATTTTGAAAAGGTGAATTTGAATGAAGACGAAAACAAAGTACAAGTCAAGCAATAATTTTAGGGCGGCTTTTGTTTTTGCTATTTGTCTTTGTCTGCTAGGAGCTGCAATAAATTGTTTACTTTTCTATCAGAACTTTTATCGAACTCTTTCAAAACTGAACGAAGAACCGATTGCACAAATTTCGTTTAAATATAAAACCGCCGAGCGAAGATTTTTAGAACGTCCAGTTTGGGACAGACTTAAAAAACTTTCGTATCTTTACAACGGCGACACAGTTCACACAACTTCTGGCGCAGAAGCGACAATTACATTTATCGACGGAAACGTAATGCTTCTTTCAGAAAGCACGATTGCGCAAGTTTTTTATACAGAAGGCGAATCTGGCTCAAAATCTGCATCAGCAAAACTTTCTGGCGGTCAAGTTACAGTTGACTCAACTCTTTCTGATAACGGATTTTCTCTTGATTCGGCTGGAAATGTTTTGACTTTGGAAAGTGGCGGAAAACTTAGTGCAACAAATATTTTTTCTAGCGATGGAAACAATGCAGAAAACGCGGCTAACTCAAATTCCGTTCAAATACTTTTTGGAAATGCAAAAGTTTTAAATTCTGACGGAATAGAACAGTCAATTTCGCAAGGTGAACTTTTTGAACTTTCAGAAACAAAACCTGAAGTTTCGCGCCTTACGCTTTTGTCTCCAAATCCAAATGCAAAAATAATTTATCACACAGAAGGACTTGGCGAAGTTTTGTTTAATTGGAAAACGGAAAATATTTCTTCGGCAAAATTGATTCTTCAAATTTTCACTGATAAAAAAATGCAAAATCTTGTTTTAGAATCCGATGTTTCTGAAAAAGATTCTCATTCTGTTTTGCTTTCTAGCGGAAATTATTATTGGAAAATGACTTTAAGCAATACTTCCGAACAAACTGAAAACGGAGCAAATCAAAATGAAAAATTCCTTTCTGGAAAATTTCAAGTAATGCAAAGCCTTGCTCCAGTTTTAATTGCTCCGAAACAAAATCATATTGAAACTTATTCGACAAAAAATCCTTCGCTCCGTTTTGCTTGGACAGAATCAGATTTTGCAGATTATTACGAACTTTCAATTTCTACAGACAGAAATTTTTCAAATCAAATTTATTCAGAGCGAATTATGCAAAATTCGCGCAATGTTCAAACTTTGAATGCAGGAACATATTATTGGCGCGTAACGCCGTTTTATCGAACGAACAACGAAGGCTTTGCAGTGCCTTCAACAACTGGAACTTTTACAATCGAAAAGAAAAATACCCTTTCTGCGCCGAATCTTTTAACTCCGCAAAATGAAAGTTTTATAAATCTCGAAAAAGATTTTGCAAAAACATATTTTTCTTGGAAGCGCGATAAAGACGCTTTTGAATATGAATTCTTGGCGAACGATTCTGAGGATTTTACAAATCCAAAAGTTTCTCTAAAAACTGACAAGAATTTTATTACAATTCCGCCTTCGCAAACTTTTACGCCTGGAAAATGGTTTTGGAAAGTTCGAGTAAAAGATTCTGACGAAAATATTTCGCCTTATTCACAAACAAGAAGTTTTTACGCTTTAACTGCAAATGTAGAAATTAGAACAATTGAACCTGCAGATGGATTTCTTGTTGCAGAAACTTTTATGCCAGATACAAGATTTACTTGGAAAAAGAATTTGCCACAAGATGTAAATACAAAAATCTATATTGCGACAGATGAAAAAATGCAAAATATTGTTTATTCATCTTATGCACCGGAATTTGGAATTTCTGGAATTAAACTAAAAGCGGGAGAATATTTTTGGAATCTGGGAACTGACGAAAAAAGTTCGCTTCAAGTTTTTTCTGCTCCAAAGCGTTTAATTGTCGCAGATCTTTTGGAAAAAGCCACTTTGATTCAACCTTTAGGTCGTACAATTGTTCGCGACGGAATTCCTTATGATTTTGAATGGAGCGAAGTTCCATACGCAGATTATTATCGAATTGACATTTTCCGTTCGTCTTCGGGAGAACTCGTTTACACGAACAATATTTATGGAACTTCTGTTTCGATAGATATGTTCAATGATGCAAGTTTTGTCGATAACGAAACTTATCGTTACGAAATTCAAGCAAGAGGAAATGCAATCGCAGGACTTCAAAGTCGACGTGTCGGAAAAACTTCGGAAGGAAACTTTTTCCTTATAAAACTTCGTCCAGTTCAGATTTCTTCGCCGACGAGAAACACTCGGTTTGACGGAGCACAAGCGATTTTAAATCCTGAAAGTTTAGTATGGACTTCTGTTGCAGATGTAAGATCTGCCCAAGTTATTGTTACAAAAACAGACGAACGCCCAAATCAAGATGTAATAAAAATTCCATCAGACAGCGATATGCAAAGTCCAAATGGATCAAAAATTGCGCCTCGAAGAATTCTTTTGGACACACAAGATGGACTTCGGGAAGGAACTTACGAAATTGTCGTAAAAGCTGAAACGACAGAAGGTTATGACATTTCAAATACAGACGAGCGATATAAGGGAAGATTTTCTATTGGTCCAATTCCTCCACTTGACGAGGCTAAAAATCTTGTTTCAAATCCTAAAAAAATTGATACAAACTTTTTATTGAAAAATGCTCGTGCAGAACATATTTGGTTAAATTTTGCTTGGAGCCAAATAAAAGACGCAACTGGCTATGAACTTTTAATTTACGAAAATAATGGTCGAACTCTTGTTTTGAGCTTCGAAACAACTGAAAATTCTTACAGTTTGGATTTCTTGGCACTTTCAGAAGAAGAGCGAAGAAAATTACAACGCGGAATTTTTAAATGGAAAGTTCAAGGAATAAAACGAATTGATACAGACAATGACGGAGTTTTAGATAAAATATTCCAGCGAAGTAAAGGCACAGAAACAAGTGAATTTGAAATTGAAGTTCCTAGAACTAAAAAAACAAAGGCAAGAGGAGTAAAAAATCCGTATGGAGAAAACTAAATATTTTGCCGTTTTGTTATTGCTACTTTTAGGAAATAATATTTTTTCTCAAACTGCAAATACAAGAGTTCTTGAAGAAACGAATGACGAAATTCAAGAAGAAAATGTTGAAGAATATCTTGAAGCAAATGTTAAAGAAACTTGGCAAATCTTAACTTGGGACGATGACGATTTTGCAGTTTCTCGCTTTGATGTTGAAGTTCAAGAATATAACCAGAACTCAGGAACTTATACGACAGTTAGATTGATGGAACTTGAAGACAATTCCACAAGTGTAAAAATTGAACCGCATTTAAAACCGGGAAACTATCGCTACAGATTTATTCCATACAATTTTTTTGGTTTAAACGAACAAGAAACTGAATACGCATATTTTACGATTTATGACTCTTTTCAGCCAGAAATGCGAAGCGTGAACGTAAAAGAAAATATGAGTTCAACAATTTATTTAGATGAAATTAACGACGGAATCATAATTGCAAGCGGAAGAAATTTATTTCCTCTTCCAAAAACGGAAAACGACATTTCGTTTACGGAATATTTTTTGCAAAATCAATCAAGAAGAAATAATTTCTATATTCCAGAACTTTTGTCTTTGAGCGACAACGGACGAAATGCGGAATTTTATCTTGATTTAGATAAAATCGACATTGGAACTTATTATCTTGTTGCCCGCGACGCTTCGGGATTAGAAAGCGAAAAATCGGCCAGAAACCAACTTCAGATAAAATTTAGAAAGCTTATGGATTTAAATATTTCTCTTGGATATGCATTGCCAGTTGTTTTGTTTGACGACACATTCAAGACATATTTTCAAACTTCGCTTTATCCGATTTCATTTGCGTCAAAGATAAATTTTTTGCCATTTAAGCGCGGATTTGGATATTTTGGGCTTGGCGTTTCTGGAACTTACACAAGAATGAATCACAATGAAGGAAGTTATTCGCTTGATGGAAATCTTATAACTGGACATTTAAATTTTGTTTATCAATTGCCTTTTAGATATTTAGATAAAAGCCGAAATCAAAAAAGGCATTTTGCAACTTTAGAAGCACACGGCGGAGTCGGCGGAACATATTTTTGCGATTACAAATTTCATTTTCCACATGGCATCGTAACCGAGCCATTAAACAGTTTGAATTTTAGTTTTCTTGTTGGAGGTGCTTTTCAAGTTTATGTTTGGCGAAGACTTTTTGTTGAACTGAATGTTGATTACGTGCAAAGTTTTGTTTCTGATATGAAATTTGGAATTGTTATTCCATCTTTGAATGTTGGCTGGCAATTTTAGGTTTTGAGAAAAACGTTTTAGGTTTTGAGAAAAACGGAGGAACATGATGAGAAAAATGCAAATGATGAAAGTTTCTTTTAGCAAAGTAAAATATGTTTTTTTTGTTTATATTTTGCTTTTTTGCTTTTCTTCTTGCAATCTTTTTGAAGAAGTGTTCAACGAACCTGTAAAAGAATATTTTAAAGAGTACACAGAAACTGCTGGAATTATGCGCTGGGAAATTACAAAAGGCGAATGGCACGAAGACACAAATGGAAGAATTTCTCTTTCTTCTTCTCAAGATGTGGAAGTTTCTCTTTATTTAAGAAATCCTCAAAACTTTTATTTTTCTGAAAACAATGCAGAAATTGATTTTTCTGCACTAGATAATTCTCAAGTTAAAAACACATTTGGAAGCGAGGCAGAAGAATCGCTTGTTACAATTTCGCAAGATTCAAATGACAATTCAATCTTGACTTTAAAATATCCTAGTGAATTTCTTTCGCAAACTGAAACAGGATTTGAAATCTCTCCAAAAATAAGTCTGTCGCATCCTGTTTCGCAGATTCCTTTTGCAACATATTCTGATTTAAAACTTTATTCAAATTCTGCGCCTCCTCCAGTTTTAGGCGCTGCGGTTTACAAAGATTCAGACAAATATGTCCTGTTTTTCAATATGCCGGAAAAATCGCTTCTTAAAGGAATTCATAAAGATATTACTTCGATTTCGGTTACAAGTAGTGAAGGTGACGAGTATGAAAGTTCGATTACAGTCAATTCTGACGGAACTTTCACTTTTAGCAATTCTTCTTCTTTTAATACTGGAAATAATTCTTCTGATTCTAAATACAAGCCTTCTTCTGATTCTGTTACTTTTGTGGAAAAAGACGGACAAGCCGCTTATCTTGTTACAAAAGACAAATTGTCTGACCAAAACACAACTTACACAATTACGCTTAAAGACAAGGCTGGACTTTCTTCTTTTGTTGTTGCAAGTGCAAATTCAACAAAACTTGGCGATGTTAGTGTTCTTGATTCCAGTGGAAAAACAATTTCGACGGATTCTTCAGGCATTTGTAATATCGAGCAAAATATCGGAAGTTCTTATGCGACTGTAACATTTAGTCCAGCTAAAACTGCTGGTGGTCAAAATACGGCAGATTCTAAAATTGTTTATAAAATTTATCAAGGTTCTAACAGCACTGGAAAACTTATTGCAAGTGGAGAAAGTTCTGGCGGTGATTTTAAATACAATCTTCCTGCAGGCGAAGTTTTTGCTCAAGTTTATGCACGAAAAAATTTGTTTGCAGACTCTGATATGAAAGAATACAAATTCTTTGTTGCAAGAGCGACGCTTTATGTTTCGCCAAACGGAGACGACGACAAAAACAACGGAAGCCAAGATTCTCCTTTTAAAACAATAAAGAAAGCAATCGATTCATTTACGCACCTTGACCAGCGCGGAACAATTTACCTTGACGGCG
>CAZOTD010000059.1:0-9899 GCA_964582685.1 uncultured Treponema sp.
TTGCACATCGAAGGTAAACATTCTTACATTGATTATAATCGTTGTGGAACTCCTTGCAAAAGGTTACCAAATTACGCAATATGATATTCCACTTTGTACTAATGGACATGTAGATCTTCCGTTTAAACATTACCCAAAAGATGAACAACCTGGTGGTGCAAAATGTCGTTCTACAAATTTTAAAGGCGAAGATTGTATTATTGAAAATGAAGGTTCAAAATATCGGCGAGTTCGCATTGAACGAATTCATCTTGAAGAAGATGTAGGAAAATCTTTGCACATCGAAGGTAAACATTCTTACATTGATTATAATCGTTGTGGAACTCCTTTAATTGAAATTGTAACAAAGCCTGATATGACAAGCCCAGAAGAAGCGGCTTTATTTATGCAGACGATTCAAGAAATTTTACGCTATGTAAAAGTTACAAAAGGAAATCTTGAAGAAGGAAATATGCGTTGCGACGCAAATATTAATCTTAATGTTTGGGAAAACGGAAAACTTTATCACACACCAATTTCTGAGATAAAAAATTTAAACTCTTTCCGAGCAATCAAAGACGCTTGTACATACGAAGCGAAACGACAACTTGAAGAATTTATAAACGACCGTCAAGAATTTAATCCTGGATTTAAAGTAACAATGGGATGGGACGAAGTAAACGAAAAGACTGTTATTCAGCGAACAAAAAATTCTTTTGTTGATTATCGTTTTGTTGTTGAACCTGACATAAAACCTTTTAGCGTAAGCGAAGAACTTATAAAAAATGCATTTGAAAAAGTTGGTGAACTTCCGGAACAAAAAAGAAATCGTTACAAAAAACAATTTGGTTTGAGCGATTTTGATGTTGAAACATTAACTTCAACTCGAGAACTTGCAATGTGGTTTGAACAAGCGACTGCAAAATCAAAAAGTCCAAAACGCGTTGCTAATCTTATTCTTTCTGAACTTCTTGCAAAACTCAACGAAGAAAAAAAATCAATTACAGATATTGCATTAACACCTTCACACATTGCAGAACTTGCAGATTCACTTGAAGATAAAAAAATTAATTCAAAACAAAGCAAAGAAGTTTTTGCCGAGATGCTATGTTCAAATAAAATGCCTTCTGAAATTATTAAAGAAAAAGGAATGGAAGTTGTAAGCGACCTTAATGAAATCGAAAAAATTGTTGACGAAGTTCTTGCTGCAAATCCAAAAGCTATTGCAGATTTTAAATCTGGCAAAACAAATGTTGTTGGTTGGCTTATGGGACAAGTTATGAAAGAATCAAAAGGAAAAGCAAATCCAAGTCAAGCAACACAACTTGTTAATTCAAAGTTAGCAAAACTTTAGAAAGAAATATTTTAATTTGTTAAAGAGTTTTTGAACTTTTGATATTTTGGATTAGAAAGAATTTGTTGTGCGTTTTTAAAATCTGTTTCATCTGCAAAATGATATTGAGTATCAAGAATTCCATAATTTTTTTTAAGTTGAACAATTCGTATTGCAGCATCATCTAATCGCGATTTTGCAAGTGTTCCATTTTTGAGTGCATCTTCAATGTCGCAGTATATTTTTTCAAGGCGTTCAATATCTTTTTTTTCAATAATCGAAATTGGATTGCAAATTAAATCAGCGCCGGCATTTAATGCTTCAATAATCGCTAAACTTTCTGAAAAATTTTTTGAGATTGCTTTCATATCAAGAGCATCTGTACAAATCACTCCTTGATAATTTAATTCATTACGAAGAATATCGGTAAGAATTTTTTTTGAAAGCGTTGCTGGACGAATAATTGATTTGCCAGTCTTGTCAGCAATTATTTTTGAATTATCAAGTCCCGGATATTGAATGTGTGCTGTCATAATTACAGGAATTTCTTGTTCTATATTCATCTTAAAAGGAATCGCTTCTATTTCTAACCATTGTGATTTTGAACGATTTACTAAAGGAAGTCCGATATGACTATCAATTTCTGTATCGCCATGACCGGGAAAATGTTTTGCACAAGGAATCACATTTTTATCTTTAAGTCCTTTTTGTAATTCTTGAGAAAAAGTTCCGACTATTTTTGGCGATGAAGAAAAACTTCTATCGCCAATTACGGAATTTTTGGGATTGGAATTTAAATCGCAAACTGGAGCAAAGTTTAAATTGATTCCTAATGCTTTTAATTGCTCTGCAAGATAAGTTCCTTCAATGTAAGCATTCTTGGGATTTTTTGTTTCGGCAATTATTTTTGCTGATGGAAATATTGTGGTTTGAAAAAATCTATTTACTCTTCCACCTTCTTGGTCAACGCTGATAATCATTGGCAAATCGTAATTCTGTTTTGCAATCATTTGTAATTGCGAAGTTATTTCGAGAGTGTTTTTTATGCTCGAAAGATTTTCTGCAAATAGAATTACATTGCCAATATGATATTCTTGAATAATTGTTTTTGCAGTTTGATTAATATAAGTTAGTGGAACAACTTTTACAGTCTTTCCTGTTGAATCTTCAAAGTCCGTAATTTCTGTACTGTGTCCCAAACTTTCCGAAAGTTTGCAATAACGAAAATTCAACATAAAAATTTGACCAATTTTTTGTCGTGTTGTCATTTTATGCACGATTTGAATTACATCATAATCAAAGTCGTTTTTATTGCGGGAAAGTTTTGTAGTTTTGCAAGAAAAGAATAATACCATTACTGCAAGTAACACAGCAATAAAAATTGGCTTTTTCATAAATCTTCCGTTGCATTTAAAATTTGCTAAATTTATTTTTTATATTTTAGCCAACTCCCGGACTTGAACCGAGTACCTGCTCGTTACGAGGGAGCTGCTCTACCAGGTGAGCTAAGTTGGCAAATTTTCTAAATCATAAAATCAATCTGTCGATGTTTTTGAATCGACAATTCGCTTCATATCTTGAATGTTTGAAACAATCATATAATTTTCAAAAACCTCAAGTTTTCGCTTTTCGATAAATTTGTTAATTTCTGTTCTTGTAATTTCTGGCGGAAGCCCTGTCCAATGGCAAATATCAGAAACTGTAATGTTGAATTTTCTCTGAAGTCCAGTTGGATTTGGAACAGAATACATTTCGTCATACATTAAAAATACATCTGCAATTCTTGCTGAAAAATCTTTGATTGTAAGAATCCTTAGACGACGATTTTGATCATAAATTCGTTTGCAAAAAAGTTTAAGAAGAATAATTGCAAGAGCGGGATTTCCAGTAATGAGCAAAGAAAAATTTTCTTTGTTAAATTCAAGACATTCAACAGGTCCAATTGCCATGCAAGTTGCAGAACGTGGAGAATTATCGAGAATTGCCATTTCGCCAAAAAACTCGCCGGGTTTAAGAATATCAAGATTTTTCATAGAACCGTTCACGCATTTTACAAGTTGAACTTCACCAGATTGAATTAAGTAAAAGCTGTTGCCAGGTTCAAACTCGCTGATTATAACTTGTTCTGGCTCATATTTTTTTGCAAATCGTTCAAAGGCAGGAAGACTAAATTGTTTTAGTGCACCTTTTGATGAAGCACCATTTTCTTGAACAAGTTTATTTCTTGCACTAAGTTTATCTGCACGAAGTTTTGCATCTGCATAAATTTTTGCAACAGAATCTTTGTCAGTTGCGGTCGGATAAATCGAAAGATATTTAATGCAAACATCACAACACGCTCTATATTTTTCTTCTTTATAAAAACTTTTTGCGACTGAAAACATTCCCTCTGCTTGATTTGTTGTTGGATTATCTTTTAGAATACTTTCTGTTTTTTTGTGAATTTGGCGAAGCTTGCTCGAAAATACACGAAGCATTTTCATAATAACATCTTTGTTTTTTGAAAAAATTGTTTCAAATTCTTGAAGCGTCATTGTGACAACTGTTGAGTCAGCAAAGGCTGTTGCAGTTTCTTCTCGTGGAAATTTTCCTAATGAAGATTTAGCACCAAAAAATTCCCCATTGTTAACTTGCTCTGTTACAGGTTTTCCTGTTTCAATATCAATGGTCGTAAGAATAACAAGACCTTGTTGGAGAATGTAAATGCGTTCATCTTTATCGCCTGCAAAGTAGATAATAGAACCTTTGGAATATTGCATAACTTTTGGCATATTTTTCCTCGATAATATCCAACATAAAAATATTCGACATAAAATTCAATAGTTGATATGTCTAATCATAACATATTATGTAAAAAAAATCCAATTTATGCTATATTTTTTTTATGATTGATTTGCATACACATTCAAATGTATCTGACGGAGTTTATTCTCCAGCAGAATTGGTTTTGAAAGCAGCGGAAAAGAAAATTAAAGTTCTTGCATTAACTGATCATGATACAGTTGATGGTTTGAGAGAAGCAAAAAATACTTGTGATAAAGCGGGGATTATATTTGTTCCCGGAGTTGAACTTAATATAAAATGGCCGACTGGAGAATTCCATCTACTTGGACTTGGATTAAAAAAATGTAGTTCTCAGTTGCAATCAATTTTAACAGAACTTCAAAAAGGGCGTAACGAAAGAAATCTTCAAATTATAAAAAAAATGCGTGATTCTGGTTTTGATGTAACTCTTGAAGAAATTCAATCTACAAATAAAACTAAATGTATTGGCCGTCCGCATTTTGCAACCTATCTTGTAGAAAAGAAAATTGTCAAAAATCGCCAAATGGCTTTTGATAAATATCTTGGCAAGCATTGCCCTTGGTTTGTTGAACGATTTGGTGCAGATTTAGATAATGCAATTGATGCAATAAAGGAATCTGGCGGAATTCCTGTCATGGCTCATCCACTTTCGATTTATGTTAGTTGGGGAAAAATTCATTCTGTGATGGAAGAATTGAAATCTCGAGGAATTGTTGGTCTTGAAGCATATCATCCTGGAGCAAGAATTAGTGAGTGTAAAAGATTAGAAGAATTGGCTATAGAACTTGGATTTATAGTTTCTGCTGGAAGTGATTATCATGGAGAATCAATTCGTCCTGACAGAAAACTAGGTCATACGTGTGGTGATTTAAAAATCGAAGACAGATTTTATTTTGAACAAGTTTTGCCCGCTATTCAAAATTCATGTTGCAAAAATAACATTCCTGATAATTATGATTTTTGGAACTAGAAAAATCTTTTAAAAAAAAATCAAAAAAAAATTAATTTTACTCGAAAAAAAACAAAAAAAAAGAATGATAACTGTGTTGACAAAAGTGTGAGGTTTGTTATGCAGATATTTTCTTTTTCTCCATTTGGTTATGAAGGTTCACTTGTTACAGTTGAAGTAGACTTGAGGCGTGGTATTCCAGCAGTTGATATTGTTGGATTGGCAGATGGTGCCGTCAAAGAAAGCCGAGAAAGAATGCGTTCTGCTATTAGAAATTCAAATTTTGAATTTCCGATGGAAAGAGTTTTGATTAGTTTGTCCCCTGCTGATTTAAGAAAAGAAGGCGCGGGCTTTGATTTGGCTGTCGCTTTAAGTGTTTTGAGTGCTTCTGAAAAAGTAAAAGAAAGAAAAAGTATTGAAAATGCACTTATTGAAGAAAATGTGCTTGTTATGGGTGAATTGGAATTAAGTGGACACTTAAGACCTGTAAAAGGCGTACATGCGGCTGTAAGTACTGCAGCACTTGGTGGAATACTTTATTGTGTTGTTCCAAAGGAAAATGCAAACGAAGCGCGTGAAGTGTCTGGTATGAAAGTTTTTGCTGCGGAAAATTTAAGACAAGCATTTGAAGCGATTCATAATCTTGAAAGTTTTACATCATTATCTGATTTCAAAAACGAAAATGAAATTCCTGATGGGTTTGAACTTGTTGATGGAGTTTTGTTTTGTAAATCTGATGAACAATTAGATTTTGCATTAATTAAGAATCAAACAAAGTTAGTAAGGGCATTGCAAATTGCCGCTTGCGGTGGACATAATGTTCTTGCTTTTGGACCTCCTGGTTGTGGAAAAACAATGTGTATGCAACGATTTGGACAATTAGTTCCTGCATTAACAGTAGAAGAAGCATATCCTGTTACAAGAATTTATTCTCTTGCAGGGAATTTGAATTATCGAAATCCTTTGATGAGAAAAGCGCCATTTCGAATGCCACATCAAACTGCTTCGATTGAAGGAATGTGTGGTGGTGGTGTGAATTGTAGACCTGGAGAAATTTCTTTGGCACATAACGGAGTGTTATTTCTAGATGAGGCAGCGGAATTTAAAAGTTCGGTATTGCAAATGTTGCGAGTTCCTTTGGAATCAAAAAGTATTACTTTAAGTCGTGCAGGCAGAAGTACTATTTATCCTGCGAACTTTCAACTTTTGATGGCGACAAATCCTTGTCCTTGCGGAAATTATGGTTCTGAAACTAAAATCTGTCTTTGTAGCGCAAGAGCTGTAGAAATGTATTGGAAAAAATTTTCTGGACCGTTGCTTGATCGAATTGACATTCGTGTAAAAGTTGAAGCAAAAACATATGATGAAACTTGCGAGATTAAAGAAAATTCTGCTGACAAACTTCCTTTAGCTACAATTGAATTGAGAAAAAAAATTGCTAGAGGAATAAAAAATCAGCGAAATCGACAAGGTTTTAAAAATTCACTTTTAAAGCCAGATGAAATTATCAAGTATTGTTTAGCAACAAAGGAAGCAGATTTTTTTCTTCAACAAGAAGCTGAACGACAGGCTCTTTCTCCTCGTGCGGTTTCTTCGTGCTTAAAAGTAGCACGAACAATTGCTGATATGGAAAACAGCACAAACATTCAACTTGAACATTTAAAAGAAGCCGTAGATTTTAGAAAGTGCCAAGGAGATTTTGAGTGTAGTTAATTTTGGGATTTTTAACCATAAGCACAAATTGGACAAAAAAAAGAACTGAAAATAATTCAGCTCTTTTTACCGGAAGAGAGACTTGAACTCTCACGCGGTTGCCCGCGGCAGATTTTGAGTCTGCTTTGTCTACCATTCCAACATTCCGGCAAGTTGTTGTTACTATATAATATTTTGTTGGATTTTGCAAGTAGAAAAAAATTGTTGTGATAAAATTGTGAAATGATAAAATTGTGAAAATTGAAAAACAACTTTGCAAATGATTTTTAAGGAGCGTTTGGCTCTTCAATTCTATGCATTGTTGAAAATTTTTCCTAATTGATTTTACCAACTACCTTTAGTATATTTTGTAGTATGAAAGGTTATATACATCAGTTGGAATCATTTGGTTGTGCAGACGGACCTGGAAGTCGTTTTATTATTTTCTTTCAAGGTTGTCAAATGCGTTGTAAATTTTGCCATAATCCTGATACTTGGGATATTACAAAAGGAACTGAATATTCAGCCGAACAACTTATTCAAGAAGCACTTTCGTGTAAGTCGTATTGGGGAAAAAAAGGTGGCATTACTGTCAGTGGTGGAGAACCTTTGCTTCAACTTGATTTTTTGCTTGAACTTTTTACGCTTGCAAAAGAAAAAGGAATTAATACTTGTATTGATACAGCGGGAGGTCCTTTTAAAAAGCAAGGCGAATGGTTTGAAAAATTCCAAAAGTTGATGAAAGTGACAGATTTACTTTTAATGGACATTAAGCATATTAACGAAGAAGAACATATAAAACTTACAGGTGTTTCTGGCAAAAATATTATTGAAATGTTTAGATATCTTGATGAAATTAAAAAGCCAATTTGGATTCGACATGTACTTACACCAGGAATTACAGATAATGATGAATATCTTACTCAAACAAGAGATTTTATTAGAACTCTTTCAAATGTTCAGCGAGTTGAAGTTTTGCCTTATCATGGACTTGGTGCAATTAAATACAAAGATTTGGGTATTGATTATCCATTGAAAGATACAGAAAGTCCTTCCGTTCAGCGAGTTGAAAATGCAAAAACAATTCTAGAATGTGATAAATACAATCTCTGGAAAAAATAGTTGAAAAACTTTATTTTTCGTTTAATTGATATTTTATGCTTTTTTAAGTGTTAATTTCTTTGTTAATCGTCTAGACAAAAAAATTACAGATTCTGGTTGATTTCAAATTTAACTTGACTGTTTTTAAGTTGTTGTCGCCAGGAATATTCTTTTTCCTCATCGCCGATTTCTTTTTCAAGGAATTCTTGCGACACTTCATAAATTTCAGATTTGAGCGAAAGAACCGCATCTGCAATGCAAGGCTCAAAATGCGTTCCTTTTCCGTTCTCGAATATTTTCATAACCTGCTTGATATCCATTCTCTCTTTGTAAGGACGCCAGCTTAAAAGCGCATCCAGAACATCTGCCGCCGTCATTATTCGTGCGCATAAAGGAATATCAGTTCCAGCGATTCCATTTGGATAACCAGTTCCGTCGAATTTTTCGTGATGATAATACGCCATTTGGCTTGCAATCTTATTGAATTCTCCGTTTTCAATGCTCGGAAGATATTCGATAAGTTTTTTTCCTTCTTCAGGATGAGTTTTCATCATCAAGAATTCTTCCGGCGTGAATTTTCCGGGCTTGTTTAAAATATTGTCCGGAATGTGAACTTTTCCAATGTCGTGAAGATTCGCCGCCTTTGAATAAAGCCAAATTGTTTCGATGTCAAGAATATCTGCGTAATAACCTTCTCGGCGAAGCTCCTTTGCAATCATATCGACATAAGTTACAGTGTGAGCGACGTGATGGCCTGTAAAAAGTTCGTGGCTTTCAAGGACTTTAGGAATAAAATCCATTATCTCAAATTGAATTTTTATCAAGTCAATGTTTTTTTGATCAGCAATGGAAAATGCAGTTTCGCATCGTCTTACAATGTTCACTGCAATTATAAAGGCGAATAAATATTCAATTGTAAAGCCAATTCCCATTCTGGTAAAATAATACCAAGGCGATGGGCCAACATAAGGATTTCCTTCGGCAAAACCCGAAACTCCTTTAAAATAAACCGAAATCAATAACACGAAATAATCAAAAATCGAAATAAAAACTGTGAAGCGCATATTGTAATAAAGGCAACTCATAAAAAGTATGAGAGAATATCCGATGTAAATTCCTATATGAAACTGACTTCCCATAATTCCGAGAAGCGAAGACATTCCAATTAAACCAAAGTACATAGCAAATTTCTGAAATTTGAATTTATATACACAAAGAATATGAATAATAGAAGCACAAGCAGTAAAACAAATTGTAACAACACTAAAAAAAACTGGAATACTAAATATTTTAAGGTAAGACAAAATCAAGAAAGAAGGTCCTAAAAGATTTGTAAAAAGGATTATCTTGGAACAAATTTTGTTAATTACTTCTATATTACCAGAATAAAATTCATTATCTAAACTCATAAAAATTTCCTCCAAATTATACAAATGCTTTTATGTAAATATTATATGGTATCAATGCATTTTTATAAAGTTTTTTATAAAGTTGGAATTATTGTAAAAAACATACAAAAGGGAACTTAAAAAGTTGCACTTGTGTTTAATACTAATGCTATTAGTGATTTTGCTAAATTCACACAAACTATAACAAGTAAAAGACTAGACAAAAAGATAAAAATCTGCTATAACTAATGTCGTATGGCGTTGTACCCAAGTGGTAAGGGACTGGTCTGCAAAACCATCATGCCTCAGTTCGATTCTGAGCAACGCCTTTAAAGATTTGAGATTATCTCAAATCTTTTTTTTTGAATCGGTCTGGCTTAGCCGCGATTCGTTTACATATATAGGCTGTCCAAAAAAAAGGGCAGCCTTATTTTATTTTAATGTTACAACAAGGCTTTTAGAGTTTTGCTGACACAGTGTCGCTTTTTTCCGTCTGCAAAATGAAAAAGTCAATTTAAGTACAGTCAGAAAATCCCCTAATACGCACGATTTTTTTTGTCAACAACGCACAACACGAAATCTGTCAACAACGCACGATTTTTTTTGTCAAGCGTTTTTTATTTTTCTTTACAATACGATAAAAATGTAATAT
>CAZOTD010000060.1:0-9898 GCA_964582685.1 uncultured Treponema sp.
TTGCAAGTCATTCTTAAATTATTTTTTAGGTTTTACAATATTTTCGTGTTCTTGGCGTATTTTATTTGCATTTTGATGACCTGGAAAATACTTATGATGTGAATCTTCTAATTGTTTATCAGTTACATGAGTATAAATTTGAGTTGTTGCAAGATCTGAATGACCAAGAAGTTCTTGTACACTAATTAAATCTGCACCACCTTCAAGAAGATGAGTTGCAAAAGAATGTCGTAAAGTATGAACTTTTGCGTTAATGCCAACTAGACTTTGAATTTGTTTAAACTTTTTCCAAATGCCTTTTCGCGAAATTGGATTGCCACGAAAGTTCACAAAAACTTCGGCAACATTTTTTTGACCAACAAGTTTTGGACGAACTTGATTCATATAAACTTCAAGATTCTCTCGAGCTTCTTTTCCAAAGGGAACGATTCGCTCTTTTCCACCTTTTCCATTTACGAGAATAAAAGATTCATTTATATGCAGATTAACAACTTTTAATTCGCAACATTCAGAAATACGAAGACCGCATGAGTAAATTAATTCAAAAATTGCTTTATCTCGAAGACCTAATGGCGTCGAAGTATCAATTGCACAAAGAAGAGTTTCAATTTCATTTCTAGTTAATACAGCAGGAAGAGTTCGTGCTGATTTTGGACGATCAAGAGCAAGAGCATAATTTTCGCTCCAATATCTTTCTCGCACAAGAAATTCCCCAAGTGCCCGAAGTGCTGACAAATCCTTTGCCAAAGTTACTTCAGAAATTCCTTGAGTTTTTCTCCAAACGCTATAATAAAACAAATCTTTTGAAGTAACTTCAGAAAGTTTTAATTTTCTATTTTGACACCAAAGCAAAAATAATTCTGCGCAACTTTTGTAAGTTTTTGCAGTAAGTTGTCGGTCGCGTTCTGCCAACAACAAATCTGCATAAAACTGATTCAAAAATTCATCAAGTTGCATTATTTATCATCTCTAAGATTTATTTCCCTTGAATAACGGCGACGACACGCTGGCATATTAAGATCGTTTACATCAATGTTTTGTGTTCCAGCAAGTGAATTGCTTGATACTCCACGACGATATGCAGAAGCAAGTGCATCTCCTAAAGAATGTCCATCTTTCAAAGCCGTTGCACTTTGGGAAGAATTTTGATTTTCTGAATGAATTTGCGATGACATTTGGGAATGATTTTGTTGAAATTGATTTTCTTGCGGAGCATAAATTGAATTAGAATGAGGTGAATCAAAAGAAGCTGCTCCAGATTCAAACAGACCTTTAAATTCGTCAACAGAAACAACATTATCATTTACTTTAGCAGAAGCATTTACTGACATTTGTGTTGAATCAGATTCGTTTCTAAAACCTGTAGCAATTACAGTTACAGAAACTTCATCTTCTGGCATTTCTGGATCAATAACATGACCCAAAAATACTTTGTGATAAGGGTCGGCTGATGAAGTTATAATATTCGAAATTTCTTGGACTTCATTAAGACGCAAAGTTTCGCCAGAAGTAATATTGATAAGAAGTGTTTTTGCACCGTCAATATTAATTCCTTGAAGAAGAGGATTATTTATTGCAGAATTTGCAGCATCAGAAGCGCGATTTGTTCCTTTTCCAATTCCAATTCCGAGCAAAGCATCACCTTGTCCAGACATTGTTGCCTTAATATCTGCAAAGTCAGTATTAATTTCGCCTGCACCTGTGATTATGCTTGAAATTCCTTTTATCGCTTGATGAAGAACATTATCAGCGAGTAAGTAAGCATCACGCATCGTAATATCTTCTTTTGTTTTTAAAAGTTGTTCATTTGGAATAACAATCAAAGAATCGACATTTCCACGAAGTTTTTCAATTCCATCTAAAGCATACTGCATACGAGCCGGACCTTCAAAACTAAAAGGAGTTGTAACAATTCCAACAGTAAGGGCTCCAAGTTCTTTTGCAATTCCGGCAACAATAGGCGCACTTCCAGTTCCAGTTCCACCACCCATTCCTGCAGTAATAAATACCATGTCAGAGCCAGTAAGAGCATTTTTTATAGTTTCGCGGTCTTCTTCTGCTGCTTTGCATCCAATTTCTGGATTACCACCAGCGCCAAGACCTCCTGTAAGTTTTTGTCCAATTGGAAGTCTGACTGGAGCTGGCGATTTATTTAATGCTTGCAAATCAGTATTTATAACCATAAATTCAACATGCTCAATGCCTTCAGAAAGCATACGATTTATTGCATTTGAGCCACCGCCTCCGCAGCCTACCGCAACAAGTGTAGCCGGTGTAGGTTTTGCAAGTTCTCCATTTGTTGAATCTACAATTTCATGTTTCATCATTCTTATTGTTGAATCTACAACTTCATGTTCCATCTTTCTTATTCCTCCCAATCCCTTTGTGCTTTAAGCAATTTCTCCTATTGCAAAATTTTAGAATAACTTATCAAACATTCTTTTGAAAATATTGTCTTTTTTCTCTTTTGCAAAAGTATGTTTTTTTGTATTTCTATCAGAATTTGAATACTGCATTTTTTGTGATTGAATCAATCCAATAACTGTGGAATATTCTGGTTTTCTGTATTCGTCATCATCACCGCCAAGATTCTCTGAAATTCCTTGTCTTACAGCCGAAGTTCCAAATACAAATTGTGCAAGTTCGACAACGCCAGGCATTTGTGCGCCACCACCTGTAAGAATAATATTTCCATCAAGACGACGAAGATCAGTTTTGTGCACAATTTCACTTCTGACCATAGAAAATATTTCTTCGACACGAGGTTGAATAATTTGGCACAAATCAAGTTGAGTTGCCATTTCTGGAGGTCTGCCACCAACTCCAGGAATTGGAACTTCATAATTCGTTTGAAGTGATTCATCAAAACAACAGCCAGCTTCAAGTTTAATTTTTTCAGCAACGGCAAAAGGTATTCCCATTTCTATAGAAATATCGTTAGTCACAAGATTCCCGCCAACAGGAATTGAAAGAGAACAAACAGATGCTCCATTATTCAAAACAAGCACATCTGTAGTTCCTGCTCCCATATCAATAAGAATTGAACCCATATCAAGTTCATCTTCATGTGCAACTGTTTGAACTTGAGCAAGAGTTTTCAACCAAACTTTATCAAGATTATAACCTGCACGATTAACACAAGAAGTTATATTTTGAATTGAAGTTTTAGAAGCTGTAACAATATGAACATCAGTTTCTAGTCGAACGCCCATCATGTCAATTGGATCTTTAATTCCACCAATTCCATCAACAATAAAATCTTGAGGAATTACATGCAAAAAATCTCTATCTAAAGGAATAATTGTAGCACAAGCAGATTCAAGTGCATTGTCTTTATCTTGCTGCGTAATTTCACGACTGCGATGGTTTTTACTTGCAACTGCTGCAAGTCCATGAGAATTATAACTTGCAACTTGAGAGCCACCAATTGCTGTAACACACGAAAACACTTCAATACCAGCTTTTTGTTCAGCTATTTCGATGGCCTCTTTGATTGAAGCAATAACTGCTTCAATATTTATAATTGTTCCATTGCGGACTCCATTCGATGGAATTGTTGAAAGTCCGACAATTTGAATTTTATCATCTTCTGTTATTTCTCCAATAGCAACACGAATATTGCTAGTGCCAATATCAAGGCCGACAATTACATCAGTCAAGATTTTCTCCTCCCAAATCCTTACTAACAGCAGCTCTATAAGAAATAGAATCGTATCTTAAATCAATTTCAGTAACATCAGGTTCAAGACTATTAACAACATCAAGCACAACCATCATTGACTGCAACAATTCTTCGTTAAGAGAATGTCCTGTTAA
This sequence comes from uncultured Treponema sp., assembly GCA_964582685.1. Taxonomy (GTDB): domain Bacteria; phylum Spirochaetota; class Spirochaetia; order Treponematales; family Treponemataceae; genus Treponema_D. The sequence continues at coordinate 3,817 of CAZOTD010000060.1, forward strand.
AATTCTAATTTTTGAATTTACAGGAATAAGCATTAACTCATAATTTCCATAAGTTTTTGGAACTACACATATTTCTGAAATCGCAGCAAAATATTTTTGCGGAAGAACTAAAATTTTTGAAATCTGTTCAACAAGAACTCGATACTTTGCAGGAATTCTCATCCCTTGTGCAAGATGTTCAACTGGAATTCCAGAAATAATAGGAATTGAGCCATCCTCTACAATTGCACTATTTTCATTTGTAAATAATACACCATTTTTATCAATTTGAATAGGTATTGTTCGACCTTTATCATTAATAAACATCATTGCAACGCTTTGTCGTTCATGTAGAGAAATCTTAATTTTATCTGGAAAAACTTTTTCGATATTAACAGATTCAATTCCAGAAATCGAAGAAAGTTTTGAAGCAACACCTTCTGTATCAAAACTAAACCAATTCTGATCGTACATTCCTGTCAAAGATTGCATAAGCAATTCATTTGAATAATTAACATTTCCAGAAAATAGAATTTTTGGACTTCCAAGACTTGGATGAACAAAATTCAACAGAATAAGTTCAATTGCCATCACGGCGACAAGTAAAATTACAAGAATTTTAATCCACCTAAAAAACTTTGCATCTTTTTCTTTTTTGTAGTTTTCACTCACCTCATACTGTTCAAATTCAGCAACTAGACTGAAATCACTCATTTCCCTTTCCTTCCTGTAAAAAAGCTTACATCAAGATTCTCGTAATTTTTTACGGAATTATGTGAAGCAGATTTTTCTAAATATAATGTGTCCGAATCACATTTTGATGCATTAATAATAAAACCGCACATACAAAGAGTAACAATAATTGAAGAACCGCCACTTGAAAAAAATGGTAATGGAATTCCAGTTGCAGGAAGAACTCCAACAACAACTCCAATGTTCATCAACGATTGAAAGAAAATTGCAATGGCACAACCAAAAGTTGCATACGCTGAAAATCTATCAGGACATTTTAATGCAATTTTAACTGCTTTATATGTAAACAGAATTAAAAGTACAAAATAAAAAATAACGCCAACAAATCCCATCGCTTCAGCCCAACCAGCAAAAATATAATCGGATTGAATTTCAGGAATATTGTTAAGCTTTTTTAAACCATTACCAATTCCTTGCCCCCAAAAACCACCAGTTTTGATTGCATTTTTGGCGGCATTAACTTGAAAGTTATAACTATCTCTAAAATCATTAGGATTTAAAAAAGCTGAAATACGTCGAGTACGATAATCTTCTGTCAAAATAAGAATTATAATCGCTGGAATTGCCAAAACACAAAAAGGCACAAGCCACAACATTTTTGCTTTTGCAATAAAAAACATAAGAAGTCCAAGACACAAAATAAAAATGCTTGTTGAAAAATCTTTTTGTGCAATCACAATTGCAACGCACAACGCAAGTGAAATAACTGCAGGAGTCACACTTTTATCTTCTGTCAAATCATCTTTTCTAGCATATTTGTCAAAAAAATTCGCAAGAAAAAGAATAATCATAAACTTCATTATTTCTGACGGCTGAAAAGTAAATAGTGGCATTTTTATCCATCTATATGCACCGTCATTTCTTTCATATCTAATTCCAGGAATAAATGTCATAATGCATAAAATTAAAGTCGCAACACACATCAATGGCAATATCTTACGAATTTTGCTAATTGGGCAAATTGCAAAAAATAAGAGTCCGCAAAATCCAACCACGCTTGCAATTAATTGTCTCTTAAAGAAGTAAAGTGAATCATCAAAAGCTGCTTTTGCGTATGAAGTTGAACACACAAGTAAAGTAAAAATTCCGATTCCCCACATTAGAATCACTGAGATAATAAAACTTGTATCACTCTTTCTGTAAATTTCAAAAGAGCGTTCTGGAACAAAATTATAATCTGACATTTTATTCTTCTTTCTCTTCGACATTTCTCTGAATTATTTCAGTTAAAATTTTTTCAAGTTGCATACTGTGAGATGCCTTAACAAAAATAAAATCCTCGTCTTCAAGATATTCAAGAAGCAAAGAACTAATTTTTGAAAGATTTTCATCTGACAAGTCGCTATAATAATTAAAATTATTATAACCGTTTGATTGTGCAACATTAACGGCATTTTTCATCTGCTGACCAATCAATATAAGCAAGTTAGGATTTGCATGACATGCTTCAATTCCTATTTGCGTATGTGCATCTTTTGACTTTTCACCAAGTTCTGCCATATCACCAAGTATAAAAATTTTTCTTCCACTAATTTTTAAAGCAGAACACATTTTTATTGCACTTTCCATAGAATCTGGATTTGCATTGTAACAATCATCAAAAAGTGTAATTTTTTTCTGACTACCAGATGAATTTTGTTTTGTAATTACAGATTTTACACAACTTCTCCCTTGTGGTGCTTTAAGAATATTAATTCCATCAACAATTTGCTTAGAAGGAATTCCCAAAGCTTTTGCCATTGCTATACAACTCAAAGCATTAAGATAATTGTAACTTCCAGGAATTTTTAAAGTTGCTTCAAATCCATCAACTGAAAATCTTGTTCCGTTAATTCCTAAATCTTGAATAAACTTTACGCCACTTATTTCTTCTGGAATATCAAAACCAAAATAAACAATTTTTCCGTCAATATCTTGTGCAAGAAAATCTGCAAAATCATCTTTGTTATGAATTACCGCAATTCCATTTTTTCCGATATAGTTAAAAATTTTTTTCTTTTCTTTAGCAATATTTTCACGACTTTTAAGAATTCCAATATGAGCATTTCCGATATTTGTAATAATTGCATTTGTCGGTTTAAATACATTAGCAATTTCACCAATTTCGTTTTCTCTATTCATTCCCATTTCGAATAAAGCCACTTCGTGTTCTTTTTTGATTTTAAATACAGAAAGTGGAAGTCCTGTTTCAGAGTTCAAATTTCCTTCTGTTGCAACAAGTTTATACTTTTGCCGAAGGATACTTGCCATAATTTCTTTTGTCGTTGTCTTTCCACTTGAACCTGTAATCGCAATTTTTATAAGGCTTGGAAATTTTTCAACATAAGAGCGTGCAGCAAATTGCAAAGCATAAAGATTGTTTTCAACGACAATAAATGTAACTTGCGGATTTTCGAAAGCAAGTGATGTATATTTTTGAACATCAGTATCATAAATACTCTTAGTTACAAAAACTACAGAAGCGCCTCTTTCAATTGCTTGCGGAATATATTTATGTCCATCTTGAAATTCGCCAATTAAAGGAATAAATAAACTTTTTGGCTTTACTTGACGACTGTCTGTAACAACTGAAGTAAATGAGAAATCTTTTGAATTTTGTGCTTGTTCAAGGATTTTTCCGTGAACAGCATTTTTAAGTTCTTCTTGTGTCAATAAACTGTCAAGTAACTTTTCCATTTTTTTTGTAATTTCCGTTTTATTTTTTCTTTGCCATTTCAACGCGAACAATTTCCTCTGTTTGTGCCTCATGCATTCCAAGTTCATTTTCGGCAATATTTCCAATTCTTTGTCCGCTTGATAAAAGGCTTATATCAGTAAGTAGTTTTTTATTTTCTTCAACTAATTGAATTTGTTTTTTTTCTAGTTCTCTAACTTCGCGTTCAATTTTCATATAACGTTCAGCTTGAATTGCATTTAAAATTAAAAGTGCAGGAATAAGAATTGCAACAAAAATGTAAAATACAATTTTAAAAAAAATTGTTGCCTTTGATTTTTTTTTCATTTTTTTTTACTCCCAGTTTATAAATCAACATTTTTTAAATGTAATAAAGTTGCATCTTTTAATTTTCTTACAACACGAAGTTTTGCACTACGAGAAGGCGAATTAATTTTTACTTCGGCATCTGTCGGGCAAACAGGTTTCTTTGTAAGAATTTTTGCACAAGGAGAACCGCCACATTTACATTCTGCAAATTCTTGAGGACAGACACATTCTTTTCCAAGATTTCGAAAAAAATTCTTTACAATTCTGTCTTCAAGAGAATGAAATGTAATAACTCCCATTTTCCCACTTGGTTTTAAGCAATTAAAAGCATCAAATAATGCTTTAGGTAAATGCCCCAATTCATCGTTTACTGCAATTCTAATTGCCTGAAAAGTTCTCGTCGCAGGATGAATTGTTCCATGACGATATTTTTCTGGAACGCACTCATAAATTATTTGTGCTAATGCCTTTGATGAAGCAATTTCTCCACCTAAACGAGCATTTACAATTGCAGATGCGATTCGTCTGCTCAGTTTTTCTTCTCCATAAAGAAAAATTAAATCAGCAAGACGCTTTTCCGAATAAGTATTGACAATTTCAAATGCCGATACTGTTTCATTCTCATTTAAGCGCATATCTAAAGGTTCATCATACCTAAACGAAAAACCGCGTTTTGACTTTTCATAATGGAAAACAGAAATTCCCAAATCAAACAAAATTAAATCTGGTTTGGCAAGTTCCAAAGGATAAGAAGCATAAAAATCATTAAACCAGCCATTAAAAAAAATTATCCTGTCGCCAAAGCAACTTAATCTTTCTTTTGCCTTTTGCTGAATTATTCTATCAGCATCAAGACCGCATACTTTAAGATTAGAATATTTTTTTAAAAATGCATTTGTATGTCCGCCTTCTCCCAAAGTTGAATCAATCATGAATGCATTATTTTCATAAGGCTCACCAATCGGACTCAAATATTCGAGACATTCATTAAGCAAAACTGGTGTATGAACAATTTCCAAAATATCTGCACCTTAAAATTTAATTGCGTTAAGACTTTCTGCTGCATCAAGAAATAAACTTTCCGTTTCTTCAAGATATTTTTCATAAGTCTGTGCGTCCCAAAGTTCGATATATTTATCGATTCCTAAAATCACACAATCCTTAGTCAAACCAGCATATTCTCTTAAACTCTGCGGAATAGAAAGGCGACCAGATTTATCAAACTCAACTTCTTGTGCCGGAGCGATAAGTCGTCTTAAAACAAGACGATTATTGCTATCAAACGGAGAAGCCGACTCCATAAGTTTTGTTGACAATTTGTTCCATTCTTCTTGCGTAAAAAGCCATAAACAATGGTCTAAAGCTTGCGTAACAATAAGAGTATTTTCATTCAATTCTTGGCGAAGTTTGGCAGGGAACGAAATTCTGCCCTTTTCATCAAGCGTGTTATTATACTCACCAGTTAACAACTCCATACCACTGTTTACCACTTTTTACCACAATTTCCCACTTATTTATTATTTTAACCGAGAAATTCATAAAGTCAACCACTTTTTTTGCCGATAATCATAAGAATGACTTTTTTTTTTAAAAAATAACTTAAAACTTGTAGAGTAAAATTATAGATGGCTAGAACAATTAACACTTTCAACGAATCGAATCTTCACAAAGTTTTAAAACTTCATTTTGCACAAAAATACAATGGACAAACCGAAATTCCATACAAAAAATGGATTTGCGATATAATGCTTGATGATGGCACAATAATTGAAATTCAAACTTCGAATTTGCAAGCACTAAAGGAAAAAGCACTTTCGTCAATAAATGAAAAACGAAAATTTATAATAGTTCATCCAATAATTACAGAAAAAAAAATTGAAGTTTATACAAAAGAAGAGATTTTAATTTCAAAACGGAAAAGTCCAAAAAAACAAGATTTATGGAATTCACTTAAGGATTTGACAGGAATTGCACCAATACTTTTAAATCGTTATATTACTTTGATTTTGATTGAAGTAAAAATAACGGAACAACGAATTCAAACAGAGAAAAAAATACAAATAAAAAATAAAAATTGTCGTTGGAAAAAGAATTGGTACAAATCAGGTAACAAACTTTCTGAACTTGGAATAGAACATACTTTTTATGGGAAAAAAACTTGGCTAAATTTACTTCCAAATCTTCCTAATGAATTTTCTTCACTTGAATTAAAAAAAGCATTAATTCAACAGAATTTTCCAAAATCAGCAATTAAAGAAACAAACCTTATTTTATGGCTTTATTCAAAAATGGGAATAATTAAAGAAATCGAGCGACGAGAAAAAAGGAAATACTACAAAAAAATTATATAAATCTATAGATTTAAAA
>CAZOTD010000061.1:0-9809 GCA_964582685.1 uncultured Treponema sp.
TTGCAAAATCGCACTAAAAAGTCAATTCGGAAATTGATATTTCCTCTTTGGCTTTTTATAGGAGAAGTGATAAAAACTTCGTCTAAAATGGCGCCGAAGTTTTTATCTTAACAAGTTTGCGACAAACTGGGTTTACAGGCAAACTTTTTATAGGAGATTAGAATATGAAAAAAAAGATTTTTATTAAAACAATTTTTGGATTAGCAACATTAGCATTTATTTTTAGTGCTACAAGTTGTAAAAATGACAAAAAAAATTCAAGTCGCAAAATTAATGTTGCAAACACAGATTATTATGTTCCGTACGATTTTGCTGACGAGAATGGAAATTCAACTGGCTTTGAAGTTGAAGTTTTAAAAGAAGTAGACAAACTTTTGCCACAATATGAATTTGTGTTTCACGCAGTTTCAGACGACGAACTTCTTATCGGAGTCCAAACAGGTAAATACCAAGTTGGAACAAAAGGTGTATGGTTTACAGAAGAGCGAAGCAAAAAATATATCTTTCCTAAAAATCCTATTGCAGCAAGCGTAGTTGGAATTACTTACAGAAAATCAGATCAAGATAAAATTTATGACCTTGAAAGTTTTGCAAAAACAAAAGGTAAACTTGTTCCGATTGCACCACAAAGTGCTCAATATAACATTGTAGTTCAATTTAATGATGCACATCCAGAAAATCCAATTGAACTTATTCCATCTGAAAACTTTATAGTTTCTGATGCATACACTTGGCTTCTTGAGGAACGTTACGATGCATATTTTGACATCAAATTAAGTTTTGAAAATAATGTTGCAAATGATAATGCACCATATCACAAGTTTTCAGAGCAACTTACTTATGCTCCATACAAAGGAATTCCTACTTGGCCATTGTTCAATCAAAATGAACAACAACTTGCTGATGATTACGATAATGCAATTCAAACACTTAAGGAAAATGGAAAATTAAATGAACTTTCGCTTAAGTGGTTTGGTGAAGACGTATTTAGTTACATCACTGAATAATAAAAAACAATTCGAGGTAAGTATGAACAATAGAATTTTTTATCCATCATTCATTCCACAAGCACTTGTAAAATTGTTGCCTTACCTCTCAGTTACACTTGGAGTTACGATTGTTACTGCAATTTTTTCTATTGCGCTTTCTGTTATTTTGGTAAAAGCACAAATAGGAAAAAATGTTATTGCAAAAAAAGTTGCAAAAGTATATGTCGGAGCACTTAGATGTACTCCGGCAATTGTTTTGCTTTTCATTGTTTTTTACGGAATACCAAAACTATTTTTACTTTTTAAAATTGATGTAAATTTTTGGCCTAAAGCAATTTTTGTTATAATTGCACTTACACTTCTTTATGCTGCAAATTTAAACGAAATCTTTAGAGCCGCACTTGAAACTCTTGGCAAAGGACAATACGAAGCAGCCGTTTCAATTGGACTTACAAATTTTCAAGCTTACAGAAGAATCGTAATTCCACAAGTGTTAAAAATTGCTCTTCCAAATCTCGGCAATAGTTTTATTTCACTTTTAAAAGAAGGTTCCCTTGCCTACACAATTGGTTTTGTAGATTTAATCGGCAAAGGAAACAGAATTATTGCACTAAATTTTGGTGCTTATGCAATTGAAACTTATATCGCTCTTGCATTAATTTATTGGTCACTCACTTTAATATTTGAAGCAATATTCAAGTATTTCGAAAAAAAATTCTCTTTTAAACAAACTGTCGCAAACGGAGATGAACAATGATAGATTACAATTTTCTTGCAAGAACTTTTTTAAAAACATTTAAAGCTGCACCTGTAAGTCTTGAAATTACTTTTGTTTCTTTGTTGCTTGCAATTATTCCTGCTTTTTTGATTGCAATTATTCGAATTAAGAAAATTCCAGTTTTAAATCAGTTATCAATTGTTTATGTTTCCTTTATTCGAGGAACTCCAATTGTACTTCAAATTCTTGTGTTATATAGTATTTTACCAAGTTTGCTTAATGCTTATTTTAAGAAAATTGGTAGCACTGTAAATGTGTTTGATTTAAATCCAATCATTTACGCATTTACAGTTTTTGCACTAAATTCTACTGCAACACTTTCTGAAGTTTTTCGTTCCGCTCTTAGCGCTGTAAACAAAGGTCAATATGAAGCAGGAATTTCAATTGGGCTTTCTCCAATTCAAACTTACAGAAGAATCATAATTCCACAAGCAATAAAATCTGCAATACCAAATATTTGTAACTTGACAATCAGCGTTCTAAAAAATACATCGCTTGCATTTATTATGACTGTAAAAGATATTACTGCTGTTGCAAAACTTGAAGCGGCTCCCGGTTATAATTACATTGAAGCTTATACAGACATCTTTGTTGTTTACATAATTATTTGTCTTATTATTCAATGGATTTTTAAAGTTGTAGAAAAAAAACTTAATTTTTATGGTGTAAAAAAATAAAATTACAAAAAGGAGATTTTAAATGCTACAGATTACGAATGTCCATAAATCATTTGGAAAACTTGATGTACTAAAAGGTGTCAATCTCACAATAAACAAAGGCGATGTTGTTGCAATTCTTGGACCTTCAGGAAGTGGAAAAACAACTTTTCTACGATGTATAAATTTTCTTGAAACCGCCGATAAAGGCGAAATGGAATTTGATGAAATTTCAACTTCATTAAAAACTGCAAGTAAAAAAACAATTTCTGCAATCAGAAAAAAAACTGCTTTCGTTTTTCAAAATTACAATCTTTTCAATAATAAAACCGCACTTGAAAATGTAATGGAAGGACTTGTTACAGCAAGAAAAATTCCAAAAGCGAAAGCATTAGAAATTGCAAAAAAGGCTCTCGATAAAGTTGGACTTTCTGATAAATATAATTATTATCCTTCAAGTTTATCTGGCGGACAGCAACAACGCGTTGGAATTGCCAGAGCATTTGCCGTTAATCCAGATGTAATTCTTTTTGACGAACCGACAAGTGCACTCGATCCAGAACTTATTGGTGATGTGCTTAAAGTTATGCGAACTCTTGCAAAAGAAGGAACAACTATGATTGTAGTTACACACGAGATGAGTTTTGCAGAAGATGTCGCAACGAAAATTATTTTTATGGACGGCGGAAAAGTTCTTGAAGAATCTTCACCAAAAGAATTTTTTTATCATCCAAAAACAGAACGTGCAAAACAATTTTTAAAAAGAATTCTTCCACAAGATGATTGGGTAATTTAATTATTTTTGAAAATTTTCACACCAAACATAAATGTTTAAGTTTATAGATTATGCGATTTGAGAACATTCCAAATTCATTATAATCGCAAATATTACAATTAACATTTTTTAATTTTTTGATTATAATTTTGTCTATGGAAAATACAATCATCGTGCCAAATCGCACTGAAGTTCCAGAATCAGATAAATGGGACTTAACTTCGCTTTTTAAAACAGATGAAGATTGGGAAAAATCTCTTGCCTCAATTGAGCCTTTAACTAATGAACTTATTCAATACAAAGGGAAACTTGGTATTTCAAAAGAAATTCTTCTTGAAGCACTGAAAAAATATTCGGCGCTTTGGCAAACTGCAGAAATTGTAGAAAATTATGCAAGTTTACAACATAACGCTGACGAAGGCGATCAAGATGCAGTTAATAAAGAAGGGCGTGCCCAAATGGCAGTTGTCAAAGCATCATCTCAATTAAGTTTTTTTGATTCAGAAATTACAGCAATTCCCGATGAAAAAATCAATGCTTGGATTGAAACACCAGAATTTACTGATTACAAAGTCTATATTAAAAAACTTCTTCACTTAAAACCTTACATTCTTTCAGAAAAGGAAGAACGCATTCTTGCACTTCAATCTGAAGCGTCAGAAACTTCATATAAAACTTTTAGCATTCTTGAAAATTTGGAACTTGATTTTGGGACAATTAATGTAAATGGAAAAGACATTCCGCTCACTCAAAGTTCTTGGAGTCAATTTCTAAAAAATCCTGATCGTAATGTAAGAAAAGCGGCATACAACCGTTTTTATGACGTTTTTGAAAAACACGAAAACACGCTTGCAAGTCTTTACGCCGGAAGTGTAAATCAAGATATTTTTGAAACGCGTGCACGAGGATACAAATCTTCACTTGAACATGCACTTTATTCAAGCAAAGTTCCAGTTGCAGTTTATCATAACTTAATCGATACTGTTCATAAAAATTTGGACACACTTCATCGCTATTACAGAATTTTTAAAAAGGCACTTGGAACTGAAGATCTTCGCCATTACGATGTTTATATGCCATTTACAAAAGACATTGAAACTCATACAACTTATGATGAAGCAGTAGAAATTTGTCGCAATGCACTTTTACCACTTGGCAAAGATTATACTGACATTTTATGCAATGGACTTAAAAACGGTTGGGTAGATCGATATGAAAATAAAGGAAAAAGAAGTGGAGCTTTTTCAAGCGGTTGTTTTACAGGTTATCCTTACATTCTTCTCAATTACAAAGAAGATGTAATTCGCGATGTTTTAACTATGGCACATGAAGGCGGACATTCAATGCATTCTTGGTTTTCTAGCAGAAACAATCCTTTTATGTGTTACAACTACACAATTTTTGAAGCAGAAGTTGCTTCAACTTTTAACGAAGAACTTGTTTACCAATATCTTCTCAAAAATGCAAAAACTACTGAAGAAAAAAAATATTATCTTTCAATGCAAGCTGCAGATATTCTTGCAACACTTCATCGCCAAACTATGTTTGCAGAATTTGAACTTAAAGCACACGAACTTGTTGAATCTGGAACTCCACTTTCTGCACAAATTCTTCGAGAAATTTATCGTGAACTTTTAAAACAATATTTTGGCGATGCAATGACTTTTGAAAATAATTCCGATATGGAAGGGCTGCGTATTCCACATTTTTACTCGGCATTTTATGTTTATAAATATGCAACAGGAATTTCTGCAGCAATGGCTTTGGCAGACAGAGTTACAAATGGTGCAGAACAAGAACGCGAAGATTACTTTAAGTTCCTCAAATCAGGAGGTTCACGATATCCAATTGAGTCGCTAAAAATTGCTGGCGTCGATATGTCAACGCCACAGCCAATTCAAAAAGCATTAGACAAATTTAAAGATATTGTAGATGAACTTGAACAACTTGTATAAATTTTGTTTAAGATATTGAGAATTTCTGCCGATATTAAAAAGTAAGAAAACTCTTCGCTGTATTTGAAGCTATGTTTCTAGCGGAGAGAGAGGGAATAAATAAAGATGAAAAAAAATGATTTTTTTGCATTACTAAAAAAAGTTCCAAAAGCCGAACTACACATTCATATTGAAGCAGTTATTACATTATCCTCAGTAAAAAAACTTTACAAAAAACGATTCGGTAGAAACATGACAAAACAAGAAGCCGTTGATTTATTTAGTTATGACGATTTATCTGGTTTTATCACAGCATTTCTTAAAGTTCAAGATTTATTTACAGAAGTAAGTGACTTTGATCTTGTTTTTGCCGATTTTGCAAAATATCTTGAAAACAACAATGTAAAACATTGTGAAGCTTTTTTTGCACCAAGTGCGTTTATAAAAAAAGGTTTTTCGTATCAAAGCATGATAGAAAACTTTAGCAAAAATATTAAAAAAATTAAAAAAGAAAAAGGAATTACAATAAAACTTCTTATTGATATTTCGAGAACTTTCGGACTTGAAAATGCTAAAAAGAATTATGAAATGTTCAAAAAAGTTCCATGCGATGAAATTATTGGAATTGGCTTAGGCGGGAATGAAATTAAAGGTCCTTGCAATCTTTTTGGTCCTGTTTTTGTTCAAGCACATAAAGATGGTTTTCATGCTGTTGCACATGCTGGCGAAGATGTTGGTCCTGAAAGCGTATGGGACGCAATCAAGATTTTAAAGGCAGAAAGAATTGGGCATGGAATTACAACAATTCAAGATTCGAAGCTTTTAAAATATATTGTAGAACATCAAATTCCACTTGAAATTTGCCCTACTTCAAATCTGTTTACAAAAAAATATGTAAAAACAATGCAAGAACATCCAGTTCGTGCTCTTTATGATGCAGGAGTTCTTGTAACAATTGCTTCTGATGATCCAGTTTTCTTTAAGACAACTGTAAATGATGAATATTACAATCTCTATTCAAAACTTAATTTCAACATTTCTGAAATCGAAAATCTTATATGCAATAGTTTTAAGGCAAGTTTTCTTTCAGACAATAAGAAATCTGCGTATATTCGAGAAGTAAAAAAAATCTTTAAGGAATACAAAGCGACTCAACCAAAATTATTCTAAAAGTAAAAAAAATCTAGTAAATTATCTTGCAAATCGCTAGTTAAATTAAAATTACAAAAAATAAAAAATCCGCCTTGTGCATAGTTAACAAGACGGATTTTTCAATTTTAAATCGACAAAGAATAAATCAACAAAATTGCTTCAAACGAGAAATAGATTTATAAAGTTTAAAATTGAATTTTTCAACTCTACAAAAAATCTAGTTCCCGCTCGTGCAAAAAAGATTTACTTTCTCTTTAAGTATTTAATTGAATCAAGAGCAACAGCTGCAATGATAATCAAACCTTTAAATACGAACTGTAAGTTTGTATCAATATGCAAGAATGTAAGACAATAAGTCAAACTTGTAAAAATTATAACACCGAGTGCTGCTCCACCAATTTTTCCAATTCCACCATTAAAGGAAATTCCACCAACAACACATGCTGCGATTGCGTCCAATTCATAACCTTGACCTGTTCCAGCGCTAGCATTTGCACGGAATGCCTCAAGGAATGAGCCACAACCATAGAAAATTCCAGCCATGATGAATACACCCATTGTTACTTTGAAAACAGAAATTCCAGAAACAGCAGCGGCTTCAGAATTTCCTCCAACAGCGTACATATTTTTTCCAAAAGTTGTTTTATTCCATATAAACCAAGCGACAATTATCGCGACAAGTGCTGGAATTATAAGTTTTGGGAATGTAACAAGTTCGCCATTAATAACGCCGAGAGTCCATCTTCCTCCAATTAAATCTTTTACAGATGAATCAATGGCACCAACTGGAGTTCCTGTTGTTCCAAAGAACAAAAGTCCGTAAATAATCAATTGTGTTGCCAAAGTTGAAATAAATGGGTGAATTCGCAATTTTGCCGTAAATACGCCCGCAAACGCAGAAAACAAAGTACAAAGGAATATCGATAGGAAAAGTGCCATCACAAGACGACCACCCATCGGAATCGATGTAAAATCCCAAGGTCCTTTATTAAAAAATTTAACAATGTTTGTGCCTGGATGTAAAATTAAACCTGTAACAACAGAACCAAGTGCAACCATTCGTCCAACACTCAAATCCGTTCCAGCAAGAAGAATTAAACCTGCAACACCAATTGCATAGAACATTCTTGTTGATGACTGTTCAAGAATTGTAAAAATATTTGGCAATGTAAAAAGATGTGCATCAACAGTCATTGGTGCAATTGTAATACAAACAATAAAGAATACGAGAATTGCAATGTAAAGTCCATTATTCAAAAAGAATTTTGAAAACTTAAAATTGTTTACATAGTTAATAAAACCAAGTTGAAAGTCTTCTAGAAAATTCGATTTTTCATTTCTAAGTCCACGGTTAATTGTAACATGGTCTGTAAATGCTTGCTTTTTTGCATCTTTACATCTGTCAATCATTGTTTGACTGTGATTTTTTTCATCAAACAATTCCGATTTTAGTTCGTATTTTGCTGTGTCCCTATCAGCAGGAGTTTTTGCATTTTCAATACGAGCTTTACCCTCTGCTTTGATTTGTACAATTTTCTGTGCATATTCAGCTTTCTGTGCTGCAATTTTTGCGTTTTGCTCTTCATCAACAGCTTTTATATATTTTTTTGCAGCTTCATTTGCATACGAAATTGCTTCTTTTGTAATCTTGCTGTCTTGAGCTGAATTCTTTTGAGCAACTACTTTTGCATCTGCAATTACATTTTTAAAATCCGCAATCATTTTTGCTTTTTGAGCTTTTTCAATTGAAGGATCTTTTTTTGTTTTTGCAATTAATTGCTTAATTTCCGTAATTTTATTTACGCCCTCAGAACGCAATCCAAAGAGTTTTTCTTGATATTCTTTAATTTTCGGATCATCTTGAAGTGCTATAATTTCTGCCATAATTTTCTCCCAATTTATAGGTATTTATCAGAAAGTCTTAAAAGTGCTTCCTGATCTGTTTCTTTTGTATTCACTATTCCAGCAAGTCTATGGTTCGACATAACCGCAATTCTATTTGTAATACCTAAGATTTCAGGCATTTCACTTGAAACTACAATCATTGTCTTTCCTTCTTTTGCCATTTGAATAATCAACTGATAAATTTCATATTTAGCACCGACATCAATTCCTCGGGTCGGCTCGTCAAGAAGAAAAACATCTGGTTCTCTTTCAAGCCATTTTCCGATTATAACTTTTTGCTGGTTTCCACCTGAAAGTGCTGTTATAAGTTCATCTGCAGAAACACATTTTGTATGCATTTTTTTGATTTCTCGATTTGCAGCATCTCTCATTCTTCTCGATGACAAAAGTCCAAACTTTTTATACTGTTCAAGATTTGTAATACAAGTGTTGAATTCAATTGTATCTTTGCCAAACATTCCATTAAGTTTGCGCTCTTCTGTAACCATTGCAAAATTATATTTCATTGCGTCTTTTGAATTATTAAAACGCACTTGTTTGCCATTAAGAATAATCTCACCTTTTGAAATTGTTCGTACGCCAAAGATTGACTCTAAAAGTTCACTTCGTCCAGCACCAACAAGTCCATAAAGTCCAAAAATTTCGCCTTTTTTTACCGTAAAAGAAATGTCTTCCAAATGCGGTTCATATTTTGTCGAAAGATTTTTTATTTCAAGATAATCATTTCCCGGAGTATTAGTAACATCTGGGAATCTCTTATCAAGCGAACGACCAACCATAGCAGAAATTAATTCTTCCATTCTTGAGTCACTAACACTTTTTTGATAAACCATATTTCCATCACGAAGAACGGAAACTTCATCACAAATCTGGAATATTTCATCCATTTTGTGCGATATGTAAATAAACGAAACGCCTTGAGCCTTTAATTCTCGAACTATCGAAAATAGCTTGTTTATTTCAGGCTCGGTAAGAGAAGAAGTCGGTTCGTCCAATACAATAATTTTTGCATTGTAAGAAACAGCTTTTGCAATTTCAACCATTTGCCGTTGCGAAACAGACATTGTTCTCATTATCGTTTGCGGATTTACATTCATTTTGAGCGAACCAAAAAGTTTGCTCGATTCTCTGAACATTTGTTTTTCGTCGACTACACCAAAACGCTTTGGATATCGACCAAGAAAAAGATTGTCCATTACAGTTCTATCAAGACATTGGTTTAATTCTTGATGAACCATGGAAACACCGTTTTCAAGAGCTTCTTTAGGATTAGTAAAATCAATCGGTTTTCCATCTAGAAAAATTTGTCCTTCGTCCTTTGCATAAATTCCAAAGAGACATTTCATCATAGTTGATTTTCCAGCTCCATTCTCGCCCATAAGACCAAGAACCGAACCTTTTTTCAAGGAAATGTTAATTCCGTTAAGAACTTTATTTTTTCCAAATGATTTTGTAAGGTTTTTTATTTCAAGCAAATGATCACTCATTTACACAGTCTCCCAAATTCAAAGATTTTCTCTCGTAAACACACGTTGGCTTTTTAAGAGAATTTTCTGCCTATTTTTAGTAAAACCAAAATAGACAGAAAATTCTCATGGAAATAAAAAATTATTATATAAA
>CAZOTD010000062.1:0-9369 GCA_964582685.1 uncultured Treponema sp.
TATTATTACTCTTTGGGTCGTCGGCAAGCGGTAAGCCACCGGCTTTTGGTGCCGGTATTCCACAGGTTCGAATCCTGTCGACCCAGATATTTATGGAAAGCTCTGGCGTGATGAACGATGGGGTTATGATAAAATATTTTCATATCTTTTCTTTTCGCAATTTCTTCAGGCATTTCCAAAAAAAAATTACTTCTTAAGGAGTTGCTATCATGGCAAAAGTAACACTTGATTCTAAAGTTCGCACTGCAAGTGGAAAGAAAGCAGCAAAAACTCTTCGTGCTTCAGGACGTATTCCAGCTGTTGTTTACAATTCAGAAGGTAAAGCTACAATGCTTGACCTTGATGCTTCAGCATTTAACAAAATCTGGCGCTCTATTACTGCAACGACATTGGTTTCTCTTAATGTTGACGGAACTGTTCACGAAGTTTTTATCAAAGATGTTGAATACAATATTCGTACAGACGAAGTTCTTCACGCAGATTTTTGGGAACCTGCTGCAGATAAAGAAATTACATTAAAAATGCCTCTTCAATACTCTGGAACTCCAGTTGGCGTTCTTAAAGGTGGATTCCTTTTAAAACATGTTCCAGATGTTACAATCAAAGCAAAACCTGCTGCAATTCCTGAACGCATTGTTCTTGACATTTCTAATATCAATGCAGGCGAAAAATTCACTGTAAAAGATATGAAAGTTGATGCTGGAGTTACAATTCTTACTCCAGTTGAAACATCTTTGGTAAGTGTATCTGCTGGTCGCTAATTTTCAATTAAAAAAAGCAAAAGGTAAAAGAGAATCATTGCAGCAAAAAGCATTCGCTTAGTACTGCAATGATTTTTTTTTGAAAAATAGTTTGTTTTTTACTTCACGAAAGTGAATAAAAAAATAAAACTAAAGATGACTATAGTTAAATAAAAAATGGACGATAAACTTTCTGTTTCTGTGTTTAATTCTCTTGTTCTTAATCGACTTTTTGAAAATGGCTTTCAAGAATCCGATGTCTTATGTATCGGCGTATCTGGTGGAGCAGATTCAATTTGTCTTTTGACAAGTCTTGCTTATGCATTTGAAGAAAAATTCTCGCAAAGTGAAAAGTCATTTGAAATTTATGTTGTAACGGTTGACCATAAAATTCGATGTAAAAAAGAAAGCAGAGGAGATTGTGATTTTGTAAAAGAGCATTGTAAAAAATTATCTTTACAATTAAAAAAAGTAAAAATTTATTTTAATCTTTTAGAACTACAAAAAGGGCAAGTTCTAAAAACTCAAAATTTTCGCGCTCGTGGACTTGAAGAAGCGGCAAGATTTCTTCGTTATGAGATATTTAAAAAATTTGCAACGAAAATTCTTGAGAAAAAAAATAAAGCAAGAGCATTTTTTGCACTTGCCCATAATGAAAACGATCAACTTGAAACTTTAATAATGAGATTTTTAAGTGGAAGTGGAATTTTTTCTCGAAGCGGAATACAAGAAAAACGTATCGTCAGTCTTGAAGACAATAAAATTCTTATTTTTGTTCGCCCACTTTTACATATTTCAAGAAATGAAATCGAAGAATATCTTAATTTACAAAGTATTTTGTGGCGAACTGATTCTACAAATTTAAATAATGAATATTTGCGAAATAAGATTAGAAATTTGATAATTCCAATTTTAGATGAAAATATTCCCGGTTGGAAAACTGGAGTGCTTGCTGGAAGTGAAAAAGCATTTTTAGAAAATTCCTTTATCGAAAAAAATCTTGGCAATCTTGAATGGCAAAAAAATCAAGATTCTCTTTTTGTTAAAAAATCTGAATTTGAAAAACTTGATTTTATTCAAAAAGAAAGATTTTTATACAAAGCATTTGATATTTTAAATCCAGATTCCAGAATTCCATTTCAATTTATAAAAAAAATCGCTTCTAAAAATTATGAATGTAGCAAAAACGGAATAAAAGTTTGCCTCAATAGCGAAAATCTTGAAATAAAAAAAATAAAAAAAATGGCGACTACATACGGTTTTTTTGTTATAATAGAAAAAGATGGATTATATAATTTTGATTTTGGAAAACTTTTTGTCAAAAATTGTCAGTCCAGTTTTGCGCAACTTGAGTTTGTAACAAATAATGAACAGAATTATTATTTAAATAATGTTCCAGTTCCTTTTGTATTTAGAAGCCGACAAATTTTGGATTTCGTTTTGACAAAGACAAAATCAAAAAAGTCTGTTTCTGATGTGTTGTCAGATTTTAAAGTAACTTCTGAGCATAAGAATTTAATTCCTGTGCTTGAACATATTTTTAAAGATGGCACAAATCAAATAATAGCTGTCTGGGGAAATATTTTTGGATATAAGAACTGGATAGTATAACAAGAGTGATTAGTATTTTATGAAAAAAATTTTTTGTTTTCTATTGTGTTCCTTTTTAATATTTAATGGTTATTCAGATTCTAAAAGTTTGAATTCTGCAAACAGAAAAACTGCTCTTAGATATCTTCAACTTGCAAAAAATTATCTTAACCAAAATGATTGGGCAAATGTACAAAAAAATTGTGATAACGGAATTAGATACGATGATTCTGTTGCTGATTTATATTATCTTAAGGCATTAAGTCTTTTTAATTTGAATGCTCCTCGCTACGAAATAATTCCTGTAATACGAACTTCTCTCGAAACTACTCAATGGGTTGATTACAATATGTCAAATGCAAGAATTTTTTATGCTGACCTTTTGTGTTCTACAGGAAAACCTGAAGACGCTATTGCAGTTCTTGATAAAGAACCTTTGATTTTTTCTTCTGATGCTGAATATGTTCGAATAAAATCTCTTTACGAAATTAATACACCAGAAAGCATTACACAGGCAGAAGAAAAAATTGATAGCGTTCGGCGCGTTTATCCAAACGATACAAGATTTTTCTATCTGTTTTTTAATTACGAATATAATTTGCTTTTTGTGGAAAATGAAGAAAAAACACAATTTGAAAAACAAAACCTTTCTCCTATTGCAAGAAAAATTGCAGACAGTTTTATTGCTTTTGTTCCTAATTATGATAATTCTTATCCTGACCTTGAAATTTTTGCTAGTCTTTTTGCAGAAGGCGAAACTCAACAACGCCTTTTAAAAGCATTTAATGCAAGAGGATTTAATCATATTTTGTATCCGATTGCGGCTTTAGATGCTCAAATAATTTCTGAGCAAGAAGCATTTGACTATTTTTTAACTTTCATTGATGGAGAAATAGATGAAAAAAATTTAATGCAATTCTATTTGATGATTCAAGATGAAAATATTAAAAATAATTTTGATGAATATTTAAATGCTTTCAATGGAACTCTACTTTATGATACAAACAATACTCTTGAAGAAAATCTGATTGTAAAATACGAGCGTGGTCGTCCTCAAAAAATCTCATTTGATTTTGATAATGATGAAAGTCTTGAATGGGAAGTTGATTGCGATTTTGGTGAACCAAAAAAAATAAATGTTTTTAATCATAATGCTGTTGTCACTTACAAAAAGTATCCAGATGTTAATTCGATTGTATTTAATTTAATGAATAAAGGAATTCAAGAACAAACTGTTTATGAAATTATTGACGAAACTTATCAGAGTAAACCTTTTGATATTATAAAATCGCCTGAAATTAATTCAACAGATTTTTATGTAATCGATGTTGCCTCTCTTGATTTTGGCAATTCACTTTTTGATTCAGATAAAATTGTTGCTTCTTCAAATATAATGGATAAGCCATCTTCAGAGCGCGAAAATGCAAGAATTAAATTTTCAATTTTGAATGGCATTCCTTATGAAGCAAGTTATTATGTCGGAGAACAAGAATATGCTCATGCATATTTTACGGACGAGCCAAATTCCATTGTACGAAAAGTTGACAAAGATGACGATGGCATTTTTGAGACAACAGAATATTATATGATTGATGACGATTCGATGAATATTTCAGAAAAAGACAAATCTGCAATTACAACAAATATTTGGGGCAGTCCATTGTCTGATGCGTCTTTATATCTTGCTTCAATTGATATTGACAGAAATGCAGATACAATCGTTGATTTTTCACAATCATATTTTAAAAATGATGGAGTGTTTGCTCAATGGGATTCAGACTTTGATGGACAAATTGATGTTCAATATAGAAAAAGTTATGATGAAGAAAAGAAAAACCTTACTGAAGAATTCAGTTATTATGTTATGGATTGGGCTTTAAAAAAGGAATGGGTAAGAGTAAATCTTGTTAATTCAATTCCACAATCGTTAATTAAAGGCGAAAATTCATATCCTGTAATTTCTGGCGAAAATAAAAATTTTTTCTGGATTGAAAAAACTGGAAATCCAAATTATGAACAAAATATTATCGTACAAGTAAATCAATATGCACAAGGTCAAATGTTTCAAATGGAAGAAGCAACTTGCTATATTCATGTAATAAGAATTGGAGAAAATATTTTTGCCAAAGTTCAAGATAAAGACCAAAATGATGAAAATGTATCTTCCGGAGAATTGTTAGAAAATGAAAATTAGTTTATTAAATAAAATTGTATGTGTCACATTTTCAATTTTGATTATTTTTTTGACAGCATGCAATTCAACTAATAAAGAAAAAATAATTGTTCAAGAACTTCCCGATTATACACAAGAAGACGCACGAAAAGCAGAAGGCAAAAGAATTATAGAACTTATGCCTTCTGCACCGTCACAAGCGTTATGGCGTGCAAAAATACTTGGCGACCAAAAAATTATTGAAATTACTTCTAATTATCTTAGAGATTTTTGTTTAGCTTCGCTTGACCAGAAAGATTATTTTGAATTGTATTTTGCTTGGAAGTCGCTTTCTAATGCTGGATTTGAAAAAGAAGCAGAAGATATAATTTCAAAAAGTGAACTTGAAAAAAAATATTTTGATCAAATTCCAGGAAGCAAAATACAAAAATCTTCTGTGCCCGTAAAAAATATTTCGGATTGCATTGCAGGAACAGTTACTGTTTGGGTTGATCTTGGAATTAAAGTTCAAGGTGGCAGAGGTTATACAGATGTAGTAATTGGTTCTGGATTTTTTATTGATAGGCGTGGATATTTAATTACAAATCATCATGTCATTTCTGGAATTGTTGATCCAAAATATGAAGGTTATGGAAGAGTTTATATAAAACTTGCAGGCGATGAAGAAACAAGAATCCCTGTAAAAGTTGTCGGTTGGGATAAAGTTCACGATTTGGCACTTTTAAAAACGGAAATTGAACCTCCTTATGTTTTTTCTCTTGGAAGCAGTAGCGATTTAAAAGTTGGTGACAGAATATATGCAATCGGTTCTCCTTTGGGACTTGAAAGCACTTTAACAAGTGGAGTAGTTTCTGCTACAAATAGGCGACTTTTTACAACAGGTTCTATTTTGCAAATTGATGCTGCGGTTAATGGTGGAAACTCTGGTGGTCCTTGTGTTGATTTAAATGGAAATGTTCAGGCAGTTGTGTTTGCAGGAATCCAGCGTTATCAAGGTTTGAATTTTGCAATACCAATTGAATATTTAAAACAAGAACTCCCGATTTTATATCATGGTGGACTTAGAAATGTTCCTTGGCTTGGCGGATATGGAAAAACCTTTAGAAATGGGACAAGCGAAGCGGGCGTTGAATTGCAATATTTTTCTCCAGGCTCTTCTTTTGCACGTGCAGGTTTAAAATTCGGTGATGTTATTACTGAAATTGAAAATATCCCTATTAAAAATCTTGATGACATTCAGTCAATTCTCAGAACTTATGTTGCAGATACAATTGTAAAATGTAAGTATTTAGATGCTGACAAAGAAACAAAAGATTGCCTTTTGTATTTGACAAATCGTCCAGAAAGTCCTGGTTATTATTTTTATCAAAATGATACAATCCAAAATTCCTTTATTGCACTTTATGGAATTTCGCTTATTCCATCAAGTACTTCAAATAGTAGAACTTATTTGATTACAAAAGTTTTAAATGGAACTGTCGCTGATGAAGCAGGTTTTAGCGAAAACGATCCTATTACAATTGGTAAAATTCAATTTAACGATGACAATACTCAAATGTATTGCGAGTTTTCTGTTAAACGCAGAAAAAAAGGTTATCTTAATATTACTATTGGACTTCCGACAAATCTTGATGGAGCAAACTTTTTTTAAAATATTATAAGGAAAATAAAAATGACAGAAATGAAATACAAACGCAATTTTTGTATTGTTGCGCATATCGATCATGGAAAATCAACTCTAGCAGATAGACTAATTCAAAAAGCTAAAATTATTGATGACCGCCAAATGAAAAATCAAATCCTTGACAATATGGATATTGAACGCGAACGCGGAATTACAATTAAAAGTCAGGCCGTAACAATTCCTTATCACGCAAAAGATGGATGCGATTATGAATTGAATTTTGTTGATACTCCCGGTCATGTAGATTTTTCTTATGAAGTAAGCCGTGCAATTGCATCGTGCGAAGGTGCTCTCCTTTTGATAGATGCAAGTCAAGGTGTCGAATCTCAAACTGTAAGCAATATGTACATGGCGTTAGAACAAAATCTTACGATTGTCCCTGTTATCAATAAAATAGATTTGCCTTCTGCCGATATTCCTTCCATAAAGCACCAAATCGATCATGATTTAGGTTTGCTTCCAGAACAAGCACAACTTGTTTCTGCAAAAACTGGTGAGGGAATTGATGAACTTATGGAAGCAATTGTAAATTTGTTTCCGCCACCTAGCGGTGATCCAAATGCAAAAACGCAAGCTTTGATTTTTGACTGTCATTATGATCCTTATCGCGGTGTAATTGTTCATATTCGTGTTATGCAAGGAAGGATAAAAACTGGCGATACAATTCGTATGATTAATTCAAAGTCAGATTACAAAGTTGAAAATGTTGGAATTTTCAAAATCAAATATGAAGATACTGGCGTTCTTGAAGCTGGTGATGTTGGATATATTATTGCTGGAATTAAAACTGTAAGCGATGTAAGTGTTGGAGATACAATTACAATTGCAGATAATCCTGCTGACCAAGCACTTGCAGGTTTTAAGGAAGTCAAGCCTGTTGTATATTCTTCAATTTATCCAATCGATTCAAATGATTATGAAGAACTTCGTGATAGTATGGAAAAGTTAAAATTAAACGATGCAAGTTTAATCTATGAAAAAGATAATTCGGTTGCGTTGGGAAATGGATTCCGTTGCGGCTTTCTTGGACTTTTACATCTTGAAATAATTCAAGAGCGACTTGAACGCGATTTTAACCAATCTGTAATTTTTACAGCACCTTCTGTAAGATATAAACTTTTTCTTGACGGTGGAACTGAAATGATGATTGACAATCCTTCAGAATATCCAGAAGGAAAAATTCGTGGAGCAAAAGAACCTTTTATTAAAGCAACTATTATAACTCCAGCAGAATATCTTGGCTCTCTTATGGCACTTTGTACAGAAAAACGTGGTATTCAAACGAACATGCAATATCTTGACGAAAAGCGCGTTGAACTTACATACGAAATGCCATTGAGCGAAGTTCTATTTGACTTTTATGACAGATTAAAAAGTTACAGTCGTGGTTATGCCTCGTTTGATTATGAAGTAATTGGTTATCGTGACACTGAACTTGTTAAAATAGACATTCTTCTTAATGGAAAAAGTGTTGATGCCTTGAGCCAACTTTGTTACAAGCAAAATGCTTCTGCACAAGCACATAAAATATGTCATCGTTTAAAAGGTGAAATAAGTCGCCAACAATTTAAAGTCGCAATACAAGGCGCAATTGGAAGTCAAATTATCGCGCGCGAAACTGTAAATCCTGTGCGTAAAGATGTCCTTGCAAAATGCTATGGTGGAGATATTACTCGAAAACGTAAACTTCTCGAAAAGCAAAAGGAAGGTAAAAAACGAATGAAGATGATAGGTGATGTTGAACTTCCTCAAAGTGCATTCCTTGCTGTGCTAAAAGAAACAGACGAGGAGCGTTCATAACTTCTTATTCACTATTAACACGAATTTGTTATGCAAGATTTTCTAATTGGCTTAAACTGAGATTTATTTCTTTTAGAAAAAAGTCAAGTTCAATTCTTATTCTGTTGTAAAACGATTGCAGATTTGTATTGTACGGATTATCAGGAAAATGAATGTAAAGATATTCCCTTGTTTTTAGCAATTCAGAAATTTGTTCGTCTAGCGATTGTTCATTTCTGAATTTTGAATTGTTCCCGTTTATAAAAATATCTTTTAATTGCATTAGTGCATTTTGTTCTTTTTTTAGGAAAAATATAATACATTGAAGTTTGTTTTTGGCTAAAAATTGTTGTGGAAAAAATGGCAGTTTTATTTTTGGTTTTGTTGTTTTACAAGTTTTCAATATTTTATCAAAAGGAATTTTTGGAATTTGCAAATCTATTCCTGTAATTCCGATATCAAAAATATTTTTTTTATCTTTGAATGTATCGGTAAATAAAAGTGCATAATTAAAAAGTGTTTTTGAACTAACTACTTGTTTTGCATTTTTCCCTTGTAAAGAAAAAGTTCCATCTGCAAATGCTGCAGGAATATTTAAAACAGATTTTAATCTTGAATTTTCTAGAAGCATTTTTTTTCTTGCAGGTGTTCCACGTGCATGCGTAATTCCACACGAAAAAGAAAAATCGAATCCAGAAAAATAAATAGGAACATTTTCATTTTTTCTAAGTCGCAATGCAAGTTCAATTGCAACAAGCCCAACAGAACCTAAGGGTTTTATAACAGTTTTAAGAATTTGCATTTGTTTTAACTTGTCAAAAAAATCCATTTTTGCATATTCCGAAACAAAAAAACTTATCGGTCCATTTACAATTTGTGCAATGTGATTTCTGCTTGCCAAATCAAGAAATAAAAATGTTTTAGAATTACAAGGTTTTCCGATGTAAGCTTTTTCTATTATTTGTTGTGCTTCAAGTGCAACAATTGCATCGGGAATAATTTCATTTTCCATTAATGATGTAGTTGCAACATCAACGCAAATTATAAAAAAGTTTTCTTGTATTTTTTTTAGTTCGGGAATTGTGTAGTCAAGACTTTCGCCTGCTGCTAAAACTAAAATTGGTTTTTCAATCGTGTGTTCAAGATTTTCAAATGGAATTGAAAAAGGAACAAGACTTAAATTTTTAAAAATATTTTTTGAATAAAGCCTTGCAAATTTTATAAGCGTAAGTCGATTCTTCCAATATTGGTCAACAATATTTTGTGTTAGATTAAAAATAAAATCGTAGTCTTTCTTGTTAAAAAAAACTCCGCTAGAAAAATCAATCTTGACGATTTTTTTTAATTGCGTTTTTTGGATAAAATTAATAAATTCAGAATAATCTTTTTTATTAAAAAATAAA
>CAZOTD010000063.1:0-9187 GCA_964582685.1 uncultured Treponema sp.
CAAAAATATGATGTCAAGATTTATTTATTAATTTATGAATTTGCATATATTTTATATGCTGATATAATATTTTTATCTATGCTTACTTATGATTTATCAAATTTGAATGTGCCGATTTATAAAGCACTTTATGATTTTATAAAGGCGGATATTATTTCTGGCAAACTCAAATCAAATGAAAAACTTCCGTCAAAGCGTGCGTTTGCTACAAATCTTGGAATTAGCACAATTTCGATTGAAAGTGCATACAATCAACTTATCGGCGAAGGTTTTGTGTACGCAATTGAAAAAAAAGGATATTTTATTTCGGAATTGCCAGAAATAAAAATTACGAAAAATCAAATTATTAAGGAATCTGGAAAAATAGAAATTCCTGTGGAAAATGAAAATATAATTTTTAATTTTTCCTCTAACAGAATTGAAAGTTCGAATTTTCCTTTTTCGATTTGGGCAAAAACAATGCGTTCTGCAATTGCAAATAAGGAAAAGGAATTGATGCAAGTTTCTCCTTGTGGTGGCGTTAAAGAACTTCGTTGCGCAATTGCCAATCATCTTCAATCATTTCGTGGAATTGAAGTTGAGCCTGACAGAATTATTGTTGGTGCTGGAACAGAATATCTTTATGGACTTTTAATCAAGTTGCTTGGATATGATAAAATTTATTGTATTGAAAATCCAGGTTATTACAAATTGAAAAAGATTTATGAAAGCAATAAAGTAATTTGTAAATTTGCTGGGCTTGATAAAAATGGAATGAATGTTTGTGATATTCAAAAAATGAATGTGCAAATTGTTCACACAAGTCCAACTCATCATTTTCCGACTGGCATTACAATGCCAGTTTCTCGTCGTTACGAAATTTTAAGTTGGGCAAATGAAGAAAATGGACGTTACATAATTGAAGATGAATACGATAGTGAATTTCGATTAAAAGGAAATCCAATTCCGCCACTGCTCAGTCTTGATAAAAATGAAAAAGTAATTTATATGAATACATTTTCTAAATCGCTTTCTTCAACAATTCGTATCAGTTATATGATTCTTCCGTCGCATCTTGCAAATGAATTTTATAAAAAACTTTCTTTTTATTCTTGTCCAGTTTCGACATTTGAACAATACACTCTTGCACAATTTATCAGTCAAGGTTTTTTTGAAAAGCACATAAATCGAATGCGTCTTCATTATCGAAAAAAACGTGATAAAGTTATCGAAATTATAAAAAGTCAATTTTCTGAAAATCAATGCAGAATTTTAGAAAATGATTCTGGACTTCATTTTATTCTTGAAATTAATACAAGACTTTCTGACTTGCAGGTTAAGGAATATTTTTCTGCAAAAAAGATTTTGATTAGTTCAATCTCTGATTATTATATGAGCAAAACTTCTTCTGATAAACATCAATTCATTTTGAACTATTCAAATATTGAATTAGAAAAATTAAAAGATGTTTTAAAAATTCTAAAAGGAATTATCGAATAAAAATTTTTTATAAATTTAATATCGCACTTGAAAACTTTTTTCTGTTTTATCAACACACATTTGAGTTTTCTCAAGATTTTCAATTTCGATAAACGGAGCATTTGCGATTTGGTTTATCAACTCTGAAATTTCTTGTTCTGTTCCTTGTGCTTCTAAAATGACAGAACCGTCCCAGTCATTTAACACCCAGCCGGTAATTCCAAGACTTAGCGCTATTGAGTTTGCCGTATATCTAAAACCAACTCCTTGAACTCGACCGATAAATCGAATGTGGTATCGAACTTTTTGCATTAGTCGTCTTTTGCCCAACCCATTGCGTATTTGACTGCTTTGTGCCAGCCTTTGATTCGTTTTTCGCGATTTTCTTTTGAAATGGAGTTTTTGTAAACTTTGCTAATTTTCCAATTCTTTTTGATTTCGTCTGTATTTTTCCAATAGCCGACTGCAAGACCTGCAAGATAAGCGGCTCCCATTGCTGTCGTTTCGATGCATATTGGTTTTAGAAGTTCCTTGTCCAAAAGATCAGATTGAACTTGCATTAAAAAATCTGAATTACTTGCTCCGCCATCAATTTTTAATGCTTTGATTTTTGTGTTAGAATCTTTTTCCATTTGTGTGACTAAATCGTAAGTCGAGTAGGCAATTGATTCTAAAGTTGCACGAATAAAATGATATTTATTGACGCCTCTTGTAAGCCCAACAACTGTTCCTCGTGCATATTGATCCCAATAAGGTGCTGCAAGTCCTGTAAATGCGGGAATTACATAACAGCCATTTGTATCTGGAACTCTGCTTGCCATATAATCCGATTCTGGAGATGAATCAATAATGTGCATTTCGTCACGAAGCCATTTGATTGCAGCGCCAGCAACATATACGCTTCCTTCAAGAGCATAATTCACTTTTCCATTTAATCCCCAGGCAATTGTTGTCAAAAGTCCGTTAGTTGAAAAAACAGGTTTTGTTCCTGTATTCATCAACATAAAGCAACCCGTTCCATAAGTGTTTTTTGCTTCTCCTTTGTTAAAACAAGTCTGCCCGAAAAGTGCACTTTGCTGATCCCCAGCCGCTCCTGCAATTTTAATGGAATGTCCAAAATAATCAGGATTGGTTTCGCCGTAAAGACAACTTGAAGGCATTGGAGTTGGCAACATGGATTTTGGAATGTCTAGTTCTGCAAGAATTTCTTTGTCCCATTCGAGAGTGTTAATGTTAAAAAGCATTGTTCGAGAAGCATTTGAATAATCGGTAATGTGAACTTTTCCTTTTGTGAGTTTCCAGATAATCCAAGTTTCTACTGTGCCAAAAAGTAATTCGCCTTTTTGTGCTCTTGTCCTGGCTCCTTTTACATTGTCTAAAATCCATTTTAGTTTTGTAGCAGAAAAATATGCGTCAATTATAAGACCTGTTTTTTTTCTAAATTCGTTTTCAAATCCTTTTTCTTTTAGATAATCGCAATATTCGGCAGTTCTGCGACATTGCCAGACGATTGCATTGTATATAGGCTCCCCAGTATTTTTGTCCCAAACAATTGTTGTTTCTCTTTGGTCTGTAATTCCGATTGCAGCAATGTCTTGTGCTGCCACACCAATTTTTTGCATTGCTTCTGCTGCAACTCCATAAAGTGTTGCCCAAATTTCATTTGCGTCATGTTCAACCCAGCCTGGTTTAGGATATATTTGTTTGAATTCTCGTTGAGCGATAGAACAAATTTCTCCTTTTTTGTTAAACAAAATACAGCGGTTAGAAGTTGTTCCTGCATCAAAAGCCATTATGTACTTCATAAAATCTCCAATAAAAAACGCTCCGAGAAAATGTTCTTCGGAGCGATAAAAATAAAAAAATTAATCAATGCACATGCCGAATTTTTTCAATTTCTTCGTGCTGTTTTTCCATGATTTCCATAACTGCATCTACAGTTTTTTGTTTTGGATCTGGTTCATCAGGTGGAAGTTTTGAAAGAACTTCGGTTCGAAATTTTTTACATTCAAAAACTGGACTTGCGGTTAAAATAATTTCATCTTTAACGACAATATCGCGCAACATATTTTCTGAATCTTCGGGATTAATTCTAAGACAATTTCCGTTGTTCGACACAAGAATCATAACATCAAAAAGTCTTAAGTAACTGTCAATTTCTTTTAGTCCGCGTTTTGTTTCTGGATGTCCTGGTCGATAGCGAGTTCCTGCTGGAAATACAAGAATAACTTCGCCACGTTTTTTACAAGCGTCCATAGCACGCATTGCAGCAAAATTGATTTTTTTTGATTTTGCTTCTTCTGATTTTTTTTCTTCTTCTGAAATTTTGGAATCTTCAATTTTTGAAAGACTTCGACTTGGATAAATTACAACTCGTGTAAATCCTTCTGTCCAAGCACGAACAAGCGGATGTGCTTCGTTGAGTTTCATTCCTGCGACAGCAACAATTTTAGATGATAAATCTTTTGCCCAATCAGAACCATCTCTGTTAAGCAAGTGAAGAATTTCTGGCAAATCAAAGTTGGAATAATGTTCCATAAGAATAAGTCCGCTTTTTCCAGATTTTACAGCATCGTAAAATGCTTTAAAATTATCACGTCCTTCAAGTCGAGAATTGTCAGCAAGATTTTCTTCAATCATGTCAAAAAGAATCTGGCGAGGAACAGGATTTGCTTCTTGATATACATTTGTTTCATCAATTACAGCAGGTGCTTTAGAATTATTTAATAGTTTTTGAAATAGCGGTTTATATTTAACGTCTAATTCGGCAGGATTTTCGCTTGCCATTGTTTCCTCCACAAAAATATTTATAAATATATTGTATGTCTTGTTTGCCTTTTTTTCAAGTTAGAAATGACGACGAAATTTATATAGAAATTAGAATAAATTATTACGGAAGAATTTAAGTATACTTAAATGTTGATAAACTAACGAAAAACTTGTATTATACAAATATACAAACAAATCAAGAAAAATTTTCATAACTGATAGCAGGAAGGATTAAATGAAAATCACTGGCGCACAGATTGTTATTGAATGTATTATCGAGCAAGGTATAAAGACTATTTTTGGTTATCCAGGTGGAGCAATCCTTAATATTTATGATGAACTTTATAAAAACGCAGATCGTATTACACATATTCTTACCGCTCACGAACAAGCTGCTTGTCACGCTGCTGACGGTTATTCTCGTTCAACAGGCAAAGTAGGCGTGTGTATGGCAACAAGCGGTCCGGGTGCAACTAATTTGGTAACTGGACTTGCCACAGCATATATGGATTCAGTTCCTTTGGTGGCAATAACTTGTAATGTCGTAAAATCTCTTCTTGGTAAAGATTCGTTTCAGGAAATTGATATTACTGGCGTTACAATGCCAATTACAAAACATAATTTTATGGTAATGAATATCGAAAATCTTGCACAAACAATTCGCGATGCTTTTGTAATTGCAAAATCTGGTCGCCCCGGTCCAGTTTTGATTGACATTCCAAAAGATGTAACTTCTGCACAATTTGAATTTGAACCACTTGCAAATCCAGATAATGCTGTAAGCGAAGAAGCACTTAATCGTGCAAATCTTCGTAGAGCAATTACTGTTAATGAACCGGATGAAAATCAAATTAAAAAAGCGGCACAACTTATTAATAATTCACAGCGTCCAATTATTTACGCAGGTGGCGGAATAAAAATTTCAAATGCCGAATCTGAACTTTTTGAATTGGCAACAAAAGCCGACATTCCTGTTTCTCAAAGTTTGATGGCGCGCGATGTATTTCCTTCAACAAATCCGCTTTGTACTTGGATGGTTGGAATGCATGGAACTTACGCAAGCAATTTGGGAATTACGAATAGCGATTTAGTTATTGCTCTTGGTGCAAGATTTAGCGATCGAGTTTTAGGTGATCCAAAAACATTTGCACAAAATAGCAAGATTCTTCACATTGATATTGATCCTGCAGAAATTAATAAAAATGTTGAAACAGATGAATGTGTAATTGGCGATGTAAAAAATATTTTGACAAAACTTCTCCCACTTATCAACGAAAAAAAACGTGATGATTGGATTGCACAAATTCAAAAATGGAAAAAAATTGTTCCAGAATGTTATAATAAAAAACCTCAAGATTCGATAAATCCAAAATACATTTGTGAATGCATCAATCAAATTGCCGGCGATGATACTTTTATTACAACGGAAGTTGGACAACATCAAATGTGGACGGCGCAATTTTATCCATTTACAAAACCAAGAACTTTCAACACTTCAGGTGGACTTGGAACAATGGGATTTGGAACTGGCGCTGCAATAGGAATTCAATGTGCAAATCCAAAATCGCGCGTTGTTCATATTGCTGGCGACGGAAGTTTTAGAATGAACTGTAATGAACTTGCAACAATTTCGCATTATGGGCTTCCGATTGTAATTGTAGTTGTAAACAATAATGCACTCGGAAATGTCCGAATGTGGCAAAAGCTTTTTTACTCAAATCGTTTTAGTCAAACAACTTTGGATTTTGGACCTGATTGGTGTAAACTTGCAGATGCTTATGGAATTGAATCTTGGCGTGCAACAAATGCTGAAGAATTTAAAATTGTATTTGAAAAAGCATTTAAACTTAATAAACCTTGTGTAATAGATGCAAAAGTTGACATTGACGAAATGGTTTTGCCAATGGTTCCCGGAGGAACTCCAATTGACAAACCAATTATGAGTTGGGGCGACTAATAAACTTTAAAGACTTGGCATTAATTGTAAAACAAGCAGTTTTTTAATATAATTCGTTTTATGAAACACGGAACTTTAACAACCGATAATCACGCGGCTCTTTGGCATGGACGATTTAAAGAAGGTCCAGATGCTGCAGCAGTTGAATTTGAAACATCAATTTTTGTTGACGAAAGAATGGCGGAAGATGACATAAAAGGAAGTCTTGCTCATGCTAAAATGCTTGGCGCAACAGGAATTATTTCTAAACTAGAATGTGATAAAATTACAAAAGGACTTAATTCAATTCTTAAAGATTTAAAAAGCGGAAAACTTGTAATTGACTACAGTGCAGAAGATATTCATTCATTTATTGAAGCAACTTTAACTGATAGAATTGGCGAGCCCGGAAAGAAAATTCATACAGGAAGAAGTCGCAATGATCAAATTGCACTTGATGAACGCCTTTACTTAAAACGCGTAATTCCCGAACTTCAGGCAAAGATTATAAAATTAATCGATGTGCTTTCCGACATTGCGGCAAAGCATACAAAAACTTTAATTCCTGGTTTTACGCATTTGCAACATGCTCAACCTGTTACGCTTGCACATCATTTGTGTGCTTGGAGTTGGAATCTTGTGCGTGATAATGAAAGGCTTTCTGATGCACTAAAAAGAATTGATTATTGTCCGCTTGGAGCTGGAGCACTTGCAGGAAGCGGACTTCCTCTTAATCGCGAAATGGTTGCAAAAGAACTTGGATTTAAAGACGTTACACAAAATTCTTTGGATAGCGTTTCTGACAGAGATTATTGTATTGAATTCACTAGTGCATTTAGTCTTTTGCAAATGCATCTTTCAAGATTTGCAGAAGAAATTGTTTTGTGGTCAACCACAGAATTTGGTTTTGTTGATTTGAGCGAAAAATGGTCGACTGGAAGTTCCATTATGCCACAGAAAAAAAATCCAGATTTTGCGGAATTAATTCGTGGCAGAACTGGAAAAGTTTATGGACAACTTATGTATTTGCTTACGATGATGAAAGGACTTCCTCTTTCATATAATCGCGATATGCAAGAAGACAAAGAACCTTTGTTTAATGCGTTTGACACAGTTTCTTCTTGCATTAGTGTTTTTACTTATATGATTGAAAGTGCTAAATGGAATTCTCAAGTAATGGAAAATGCTTGCCAAGGCGGTTATCTTAATGCGACAGATATTGCAGATTATCTTGTTCACAAAGGAATGCCTTTTAGAACAGCGCATGGTGTTAGTGCAAAAGCCGTTCGTATTGCAATTGAAAATAATATTAAACTTGAAGATTTGAGCATAGAAGAATTTAAGCAATGTTCTGATTTGATTGAAGAAGATATTTACGATTTTATTTCGCCAAATGCTTGTGTTGAAGTTCGAAAAACAACTGGCGGTCCAAATTCTTCTCAAGTAAAAAAACAAATTTCTAAACTTAAAAAAATTGTAAAAAACTGTAGCAATACAGAAAAAAAATAAATAAATAGAGGAAACTTAAAATGAAAAAAATTTTAAAAATCGTATTTGCATTAATTGCTATAACAAGTTTGTTCTTTAGTTGTGGCAAAGAAAAAAAAGCCGACGATTCTTTAAATGAACTTAAACAGCGTGGTGTATTTGTATTGGGTCTTGATGATTCTTTTCCGCCACTTGGATTTCGTGATGGAAACAACGAAATTGTAGGTTATGATATTGATCTTGCAAGAGAAGTTGCAAAACGACTTGGTGTAGATTTTAAAGCACAATCAATTAATTGGGATACAAAAGAAATGGAACTTAATACAAAAAGCATTGATTGTATCTGGAACGGCCTTACAATTACTGATGAAAGAAAAGAAGTAATGAGATTTACAGAACCATATCTTGATAACGCGCAAATTGTTGTTGTACGCAATGATTCAAATATAAAAACGCTTGCCGATCTTAAAGGAAAAACAATTGGACTTCAGGCTGGAAGTTCAGCAGAAGATGCAGTGAATGCAAATCCAGAATTCAAAAATTCATTAAAAGCAATTATTCCTTTTGAACAAAATCTAATGGCATTTATGGATCTTGATGTAAAAGGCGTTGATGCTGTTGTCGTTGATATTATTGTTGCCGAATATTCAATTAAAAATGCTGGATACAAATTTCATATTCTTGATGAAAAACTAAGTTCCGAAAAATACGGAATCGCTTTTAGAAAAGATGACGAATTGCTTGCAAATGAAGTTCAAAAAATTCTTGAAGAAATGGCAAAAGATGGAACAGTTGCTCAAATTGGTGAAAAATGGTTCGGTAATGATATTTCTGTAATCGGTAAATAAAGGAGCAAGACGCAAGATGAATGGTGTTGTAAATATGAAAACAATCAGCATGATGTTAGAAGGAACAAGAGCCACTTTGGAAATTTTCTTTTTAACTCTTCTATTTTCAATACCACTTGCCGCCGTTATTTGCGCTGGGAGAATGTCGAAAAACCTTGTTCTAAAAAATATAGCAAAATTCGTTTTACTAATTGTTCGCGGAACGCCTTTGATGCTCCAATTAATTACAGTTTATTTTTTTCCAAAAATTCTTTTTAAACTTTCTTATGATCGATTTGTTGCTGCAATAATTGCGCTTTCTATAAATTATGCTTGCTACTTTGCAGAAATTTATCGTTCTGGTTTTGAATCAATTCCTAAAGGTCAACATGAAGCTTGTAAAGTTTTAGGTTATTCAAAAAGTCAAACTTTTTTTCATATCATTGTTCCGCAAGTAATAAAAAGAATTCTGCCACCAATGGGAAATGAAACAATGACACTTGTAAAAGATACAGCACTTGTCCAAGTGATTGGACTTGTTGAACTTCTTCATGTTTCAAAAGGTGAAGCAAATAGAATCTCTTCAATTATTCCGCTTTTTGTCGCCGGGCTTTTTTATCTTGCGATGAACGCAATTGTTGCGTTTGCATTTAATAAATTAGAAAAAAAATTATCATATTATAAATAAATCAATTTATTTGTGCGGAGG
>CAZOTD010000064.1:0-8939 GCA_964582685.1 uncultured Treponema sp.
CTATATTGAAAAATATTCACGATAATACATTTCTAAAACACATGGCTGCCGTTACAGAAAAAAATGATTCGATAAATCCTTTACTTTATGAAAAATATGATGTAAAACGCGGTCTTCGTAATAACAATGGAACTGGTATACTTGTTGGTCTTACAAAAATTGGAGATGTTGTTGGATATGAAATTCAAAATGGAACGAAAGTTCCGATTCCTGGAAAACTTATGTATCGTGGCTATGATGTTGCTGAACTTGTTCACGATGCAGAAAAACACAATGATTTTTGCTATGAACAAACTGTTTTCCTTTTGCTTTTTGGAAATCTTCCTACAAAAAAGCAACTTGCTGATTTTAAAACATATATAGGTTCTCTTAGAACTCTTCCGACTAACTTTACGGAAGATATGATTATGAAAGCACCATCAAGAGATATTATGAATAAGATTGCTCGTTGTGTTCTTGCATTTTATTCATACGATTTAGATCCAGAAAATCGAAATGTTTCTAATATTTTGCGACAATGTCTTGAGCTTATTTCTCGGTTTTCAACTCTTGCTGCATATGCCTACCAAGCAAAACGTCGTCATTACGATGAAGAAAGTATGTATATTCACAATCCTGTTCCAGAACTTTCAACTGCAGAAAACTTTTTACGATTGATTC
The DNA here is from genome assembly GCA_964582685.1 of uncultured Treponema sp. GTDB lineage: Bacteria > Spirochaetota > Spirochaetia > Treponematales > Treponemataceae > Treponema_D. The sequence continues at coordinate 661 of CAZOTD010000064.1, forward strand.
GAGCCGAAGGAGAATATACAAAACTTGAAGCGCAAATTCTAGATTTGGCTTTAATTCTTCATGCAGAACATGGTGGCGGAAACAACTCTTCTCTTACAGTTCATGTTGTTTCTTCTGCTGACACAGATACATATTCTGCAATTTCAGCAGCGGTTGGTTCTCTTAAAGGAAGACGTCATGGTGGTGCAAATATTCGTGTTGTCGAAATGATGGACGATATAAAAGCACATGTAAAAGATTGGAATGATGAAAAAGCGATTCGTGATTATTTGACAAAAATTGCAACTAAAAGAGCATTTGATAGAACCGGACTTATTTATGGAATGGGACATGCAATTTATACAATTTCGGATCCTCGTGCAATTTTATTGAATGAACTTGCTGAAAAACTTGCAAAGGAAAAAGGAGTTCATGAAGAATTTAACTTGTACAAAAAAATTGAAAAAATTGCACCAGAAATTTTGTATGAACTTCATGGTAACGGAAAACAGATTTGTGCAAATGTAGATTTTTTCAGTGGATTTGTTTATACAATGCTTAATATTCCTCGAGAACTTTTTACTCCATTATTTGCGGTTTCTCGTGTCGCTGGTTGGTGTGCTCATCGTATTGAAGAAGTTAGTGCTGGTGGAAGAATTTATCGTCCTGCTTACAAAAATGTTTGTGCAAAGCGAAAATATATTCCATTGGATCAGCGTCGCTGATTTATGAGTACTGATAGAATTGACAAAATTCTTTGTCATGAAGGATTTGGAACAAGAAAAGAAGTTCGAAAATATTTTCGGTCTTCGCAAGTTATCGTAAATTCAAAAATTGTAAAAGATCCTAGTTTTCATTTTGATATTGATAAAGACGAAATTTCTGTTTGTGGAAAAATTCTTGACATTCAAAGAAATATTTATCTTATGATGAATAAGCCAAAGAATGTTGTTTGTGCAAATAAAGACGGACTTCACGAAACTGTTTTTTCATTGCTTGATATGCAATATCGAACTGGATTTGCACTTGAAAATCTTCATCTTATCGGAAGACTCGATCTTGATACAGAAGGTCTTTTAATTTTTACAACTGACGGGAAATTGACTCATAAATTAATAAGTCCAAAATCTAATTTCCCAAAAACATATTTTGTTAAACTCGAACAAAAACTTGATTCAACTTTGATGCAAAAATATAAAGAACAACTTGAAAAAGGAATTCACATTCCGTCTGAAGATAATGATGAAGAAACAGATTGCCTTCCTGCAAAAATTCAATTTACTGAAAATCCTTGTGAAGTTCTTCTTACAATCGTAGAAGGAAAATATCATCAAGTAAAGCGAATGTTTAGAGCGTTAAAAAATAAAGTTATTTATCTTAAACGAATAAGCATGGGAAGACTTTTTCTTGACACTTCACTTAAACCTGGAGAATATAAAAAAATGACAGAACAAGAAATTGCGCTTCTTGGCGAAAACTGAGAAACTAGATATAATCAAAACAAAACTTTGGAGTCTATATGTTATCAGATATTGAAATTGCTCAAAAAAATATAATTGTTCCAATTAAAGATGTTGCGGCAAAAATCGGAATTTCAGAAGATAATCTTGAATTGTATGGAAAATATAAAGCTAAAATTTCTATGTCGGAACTTCGAAGGCTACAAGCAAAAGTTCTAAATGAAAAAAAATCTGGAAAATTAATTCTTGTCACTGCGATTACTCCAACTCCTGCAGGAGAAGGAAAGTCAACAGTTTCAATTGGGCTTGCAGATGGAATTCGTAGAATCGGAAAAAAATCTATAGTTGCGCTTCGTGAACCTTCTTTAGGTCCTTGTTTTGGTGTAAAAGGTGGTGCGTGTGGAGGAGGTTTTGCTCAGATTGTTCCGATGGAAGATATTAATCTCCATTTTACTGGCGACATTCATGCTATTTCTACTGCAAACAATTTAATCGCTGCTCTTATCGATAATCACATTCAGCAAGGCAATGAACTTGAACTTGATCCGCGTACAATTACTTGGAAACGTTGTGTAGACTTAAATGATAGAGCATTACGCAATATTACAATTGGACTTGGAACTAGAATTGATGGTGTTCCTCGTCAAGACCATTTTGTAATTTCTGTCGCTTCAGAAATTATGGCAATTATTTGCCTTTCAAAATCAATTACTGAACTCAAAGAAAAAATTTCGAATATCACAATTGGACAAAATTATAAAAAACAAGATATTAAGTTTGGGCAATTAAAATGTACAGGCGCTATTGCTTCACTTTTAAAAGATGCAATTAGACCAAATCTTGTCCAAACGCTTGAGAAAACTCCGGCATTTGTTCATGGAGGTCCTTTTGCAAATATTGCACATGGTTGCAATTCGATTAATGCTACAATCAGTGCGCTTGCAACTGGCGATTACATTATTACTGAAGCTGGTTTTGCTGCGGATTTGGGAGCAGAAAAATTTTTTGACATTAAATGTCGAATGCATAATCTAAAACCATCTGCATGTGTAATTGTTGCAACAATTCGCGCTCTAAAAATGCATGGTGGAATTGCAAAAGCAGATTTATCTAAAGAAAATCTTGATGCGTTAAAATTAGGCTTTGAAAATTTAAAAGTTCATATTGAAAATGTTAGAAAATTTGGTGTTGAAGCAGTTATCGCTGTGAATAAATTTATTACAGATACAGATACAGAAGTTAAATTACTTCAAGATATGTGTGAACAATTTGGAGCAAAGGCAATTTTATCAGAAGGATGGGAAAAAGGCGGCGAGGGAACAAAAGAACTTGCGACTGTTGTTTGTGAAATTGCAGATTCTGGAAAATCTGATTTTAAACCTTTGTATGATATTAATCTTCCTCTTGAAGAAAAAATTCAAATTCTTGCAAAAGAAATTTATCGAGCAAAAAATGTTGAATTTGAACCAAATGCTTTAAAAAAACTTAGAACTTTCCAAGAACAAGGTTTCGGAAATCTTCCAATTTGTATGGCAAAAACACAAAACAGTATTAGTCACGATAAAACTTTATTTGGTGCTCCCAAAAATTATACTTTTCCAATTCGTGATGTGCAACTTTATAGCGGAGCTGGATTTGTAGTTGCGTTTGCTGGAGAAATAGTTCAAATGCCAGGTTTGCCAAAAAATCCTGCCGCGATGAATATTGATGTAAATGACGATGGTGTAATTTCGGGTTTATTTTAGGAATTGATTTTCACACAATTGTAATTTTTAAATTAATTTTTGCAACATTCAAGATTTGTTGCACAATTTGTTCCTTTGTCAACACATTCTTTTAATGTTCGCCATCCAAGAACTGCACATTTTACTCTTGCAGGCATTTTTGAAATATCTTGCAAACTTGCTGCTTCATCAAGGCTTTCTATTTGTGTTTGCGTTGCAGTTCCTTGAATCATCGACATAAAATTATTTCGTAATGCAAGTGCATCGTTCAAAGTTTTTCCGATTACAAGATCTAACATCATATCACAAGAAGCTTGACTTATTGCACAGCCACTTCCGATAAAAGTACCATCTGTTATAATTCCATTTTCAATTTTAAGATTTAAAGTAATATTATCACCACAACTTGGATTTACTCCATTTAGTGAAATTGTCGAATTTTCCAATTCCTTTTTATGAAGAGGATTTATATTGTGTTCATTTAAAATTTCACGATATAATTCTTTTGTTTCCATATTTTAGTCCTTGCTTTGTTAAAAAAAAAGTTAATCTTTCAAACCCATCCAACTTCTGATATTTTTTGCTTTTTCAAGAAAAATATTTACTTCATCTTCTGTGTTATAAAAATAAAGTGACGCTCTTGCGGTTGCAGGAATATTTAAGTATGTTCCAAGTGGTTGTGCGCAATGATGTCCTGCTCGGATTGCAATTTTTTCTGTATCGAGAATACTTGCAATGTCGTGTGGATGAACATCGTCAACTGTAAATGTAACAATACCAGAATGTTTAGAATAATCTGAATTTCCGATTATATTTATGTGTGGAATTTGTTTCATTCCATTTATGAGAAGTTTAGTCAATTTTTTTTCTTGTTCGCCAATAAAATCAAAACTAAGTTGATTTATATATTCTATTGCAGCTTTTAAACCAACTGCGCCAGCCGCATTTACAGTTCCAGCTTCGAATTTGTGAGGAACTTCCGCATAAGTTGCAGATTCTCTTGTAACATATTCAATCATTTCTCCACCACGAAGAAAAGGTTCCATTTGCTCAAGAAATTTCAATTTTGCATAAAGAACGCCAATTCCCATTGGTGCCAACATTTTATGTCCAGAAAACACAAAAAAATCTACATCAAGTTCTTGTACGTCAACTTTTATATGCGCAACTGATTGTGCACCATCAACAACAATTATGCCACCATTTTTATGAGTAATTTCTGCAATTTGTTTTATAGGATTTGTAATTCCGAGAACATTGCTTACTTGAGTTATTGCAACGATTTTTGTTTTTGAATTAATTTTTGCATATTCAGTTTCTGGAATGACTCCAGTTTCTTTGTCACATTCAAGCCATACAAGTTTTGCTTTTTTTTCTTTTGCAATCATTTGCCAAGGAAGAATGTTAGAGTGATGTTCTTGAATACTTACTACGATTTCATCATCTTGATTTACATTTTTCATTGCGTATGAATAAGCAATTAAGTTAAGACTTTCTGATGCATTGCGTGTAAAAACAATTTGTGCAGGATTATCAGAATTGATAAAGTCAGAAACTGTTTTTCTAGAATTTTCATATTCTGTTGTGGCACGAACACTTAAATCGTAAAGACCTCGAAGCGGATTTGCGTTGTTTTGTTTGTAAAAATTTGTAACTGCATCAAGAACAAATTGTGGCTTTTGACTTGTAGCAGCACTATCAAAATAAATAAGCCCTTCGTTTTCTTGTGTTGAAAAAATTGGAAAATCCTTTCTAATTTCAATTATTGATGCATTATTCATAAAAAGCCTCTTCTACATAATCTTGAATTTTTGCTTTTATTTTTTCATCTGGAATTAATGAAGCAACTCGTCCTATTTTTGAAGTTGTAATAATTTTTTCTGCTTCATTTTGAGAAATTCCATGTGCACTCATATAAAATAATATTTCGTTTGAAAGTTTTCCTATTGTAGAACCATGTTCGCCTTCTACATCTTCTTCATTGCAAAGAATAACTGGAATTGATTTATTTACAACTTCAGAATTTAAAAGAAGCGTTTCTTCTTGTTCATTGCCAATTGCTCCTTGACAACCGGTTTTAAAATCGATAGTTCCGCGATATGTTTTTATTGCATTGTCTTTTAGTGAACCATGAACCATCATTTTACAATTTGTTTTCCTACCAAAATGGTTTACAATATGATTCATATCAAGTTCTTGATTCTTTCTTGTAAAATATGCTGTATCAGATTTAAATGAGGCTTGATATTCTTTTAGAATTGAATTTACGCTAGCGTATGTTTTTTTTGAGCCAAGTTCAATTTGAGTGACTTCAATATTTGCATTTTCTTCGCAATAAGTGCTTATATCATTAAGATGAATATAATTCTTTGATAAAGTTTGAATTGTAATTAAATGAATTTTTGCATTTTTTCTTGCATAAAGTTTTGTTTGAACAATTTGCAAACCTTCAACATCTTTTGCAGAATTAAAATTCATAATTACAGTTACGCTAGAATCTTTTTTTGCTTCGATTATTTGTGTTGAAATTGAATATGCCTTATCTTTGCAGTCAAAATTAAAGTAAATAGGTTTTTCAATTTTTTCTGTAAAATCAACGACTAATGCACTTGGAATAATTCTATTGTCATAGATGAGTTGAGTAAATTCTTTTCCCATGGAACTTTCTACAGGTGGCATTGACATAAGGAATTTTTCTGCATCTTTTTCGTAATTTACACCTTTTGGAAGTTTTGATATTGTAATGTTAGTTTTATTTTTATAGTTACAATCAAATTCAAATTTTGCATTGTTAATTTTTAACCAGTTCCATGTAAGGCTTGGAATTGTATTGATAGTTGTATTAAAATTCATTCAATTTTCTCCCAGTTTGTCTAAAAGTTTTAAAGTGTACCTTTCATTTCAAGCCTAATAAGGTTATTCATTTCTACAGCATATTCAAGAGGAAGTTCTTTGCTAACTGGATTTGCAAAGCCAGAAACAATCATGTTTCGAGCTTCTTCTTCTGGAATTCCTCGACTCATAAGATAAAAAATTGCATCATTTGAAATGCGTCCAATTTTTGCTTCGTGCCCAACATCTGCATCGTCTGTTAAAATTGTCATTGCAGGAATTGTATCACTTCGACTATTTGAATCAAGCATAAGACTTTGACAACTTATTGATGCTTTTGAACCAATCGCATTTTTATCAATGTAAATCGCAGAACGATAAGTTGAAATTCCTCCGCCTTTAGAAATAGATTTTGTTGTTATTAAACTCGTTGTGTTAGGCGCACGATGAATCATTTTGGCACCTGTGTCAAGATTTTGATCTGTTCCAGCAAAAGTAATTCCTGTAAATTCGGCATGTGCGTTTTTTCCGACAAGGTCGCTTTCTGGATAAAGATATGAAACATGGCTTCCAAATGAACCAGAAATCCACTCGATAGAAGCGTCTTTTTCAACTTTTGCACGTTTTGTATTTAAGTTGTACATATTTTTTGACCAATTTTCAATTGTTGAATAACGCAAGTGGGCTCCTTTTTTTACAAAAAGTTCGACACAACCTGCATGAAGATTTGCAACATTATATTTTGGTGCAGAACAACCTTCAATAAAGTGAAGTTCGGCATCTTCGTCAACTATGATTAAAGTATGTTCAAATTGACCTGCGCCTTTTGCATTTAATCTAAAATATGATTGAAGTGGAAATGATAAATGAACGTTCTTTGGAACATATACAAAACTTCCACCTGACCAAACAGCACCATGAAGGGCAGCGAATTTATGATCTTTTGGAGTTACAAGAGTCATAAAATATTCTTTTACCATTTCGCCCCATTCTTGTGATTTTAGTGCTTCTTCAAAGCCTAGATAAACAACACCTTGTTTTGCAACTTCATCTTGCACATTATGATAAACTAATTCTGAATCATATTGTGCTCCAACTCCTGCAAGTGAAGTTCGTTCCGCTTCTGGAATTCCAAGTTTTTCAAAAGTGTCTTTAATGTCTTGGGGAACATTTTCCCAGTTGCCTTGCATTGTTGTATTTGGTCGAACATAAGTTGCAATTCTTTCAATGTTAAGTCCCTCGATTGATGGTCCCCAGTTTGGAACTTTCAGTTCATTGTATATTTTAAGGGAATTTAATCTAAATTCTTTCATCCATTCTGGGTCATCTTTTTCTTTTGAAAGAGTCTCTACGATTTCTGTAGTTAAACCGCTTTGAATTCTGTAAAAATCTTCGTTTTCTTCATTACGAAAATCATACATTGAGCGGTCGATATCACTTACTTGTGTTTTTTCGTTTTCGCTCATAAGTTTTATTCCTCTTCAGAAGAATCTGTATTTTCTTCAATGATTTTTTCAAATCCATTTTTATTTATCTGGGTAACGAGAGAAGCATCTGAGGTTTTTATAATTTTTCCTTTTGCAAGTACGTGCGTATAATCAACATGAAGACTTTCGAGAATTTTTGTTGAATGTGTGATAATTAAAAGCGAACCGTCTTGTTTTTTTTGATATTCTTGAATTCCATTTGAAACTGTACGAACTGCGTCAATATCAAGCCCTGAATCAGTTTCGTCAAGAATTGCAAGTTTTGGATTAAGCATAAGTAATTGTAGTATTTCAGATTTTTTTCTTTCACCACCTGAAAATCCCACATTTAAATCGCGACTTGCATAAGATGAATCCATATTAAGAAGTTCCATGTTTGCCTTTAGTGCTTTTTGGAATTGAAAAAGTTTTACATGTTCGCCAGTAATTTGTTGAAGCGAACTTCTGATAAAAGTTTCAAGGCTTATTCCTGGAACTTCAAGTGGATTTTGAAAAGAAAGAAACAATCCGAGTTTCGCTCTTTTAGCAGTTGAAAGGTCACTAATATCTTGACCTTCAAAAAAGATTTTCCCTTTTGTAAGAGTGTAAAGAGGATTGCCCATAATTGTGTTGCCTAAAGTTGATTTTCCGGCACCATTTGGTCCCATAAGAACATGAGTTTCTCCTTTTCCAATTTGAAGGCTTAAATTTTTAAGAACTTGTTTTGAGTCTATATTTACGAAAATATCTTGGATGTCAAGAAGTTTGTCTGCCATTAGAAATTCTCCTTTAGTACTTTCTTCAACTATATTATATAT
>CAZOTD010000065.1:0-8897 GCA_964582685.1 uncultured Treponema sp.
AGTTTTGCTCTTAAATCCCTACTTAAAAAGTCAATGAGGAAATATCAATTTCCGAGTTGGCTTTTTAACGCGATTTTGCAACAAAGTGAAAAATCGCAAATTATATAAGAAGTTTGCAACGCAAACCAGTTTGACGCAAACTTATAAAGAGCAAAACTGACGACATTCTAGGCAGTTTTTATCTTAAATTCCTAATAAAAATCTGTAAACAATAATCATGTTTTGCTCATTTTAGCAAATCTTTTGTAGCTTGAAAAGATTTGGTAACTTTTTGTTTTCAATTCTTAAAAATAAAAAGTTTTGTAATTAAAATCATTTGCACAATTTAAAATCGACAAAACTAAATTTCGATATAACAAAACAAAAATTTATTAAGATTGAATTTTATAACATTTAAATGTATAATACGTTTTCCAAATTTCTAGCAAAATTTCTAACATAGGAGTTTTAGATGAGCATTGATTTAAAAGGCAGAAGTTTTCTTACTTTAAAAGATTTTAGTCCTGAAGAGATTATTTATTTGATTAATCTTGCTGCAGATTATAAAGATAAAAAGAAAAAACATATTCAAGTTGATACTCATCGAGGAAAAAATATCGCTTTGATTTTTGAAAAAACAAGTACGCGAACACGATGCGCGTTTGAAGTTGCCGCTCATGATCTTGGAATTATGACAACATATTTAGCAGAAGGTTCGCAAATTGGCAAAAAAGAAAGTATTGCCGACACAGCAAGAGTTTTAGGAAGAATGTTCGAAGGAATTGAGTATCGTGGTTATGAACAAAAACTTGTTGAAGATTTAGCAAAATATTCTGGAGTGCCAGTTTGGAATGGCTTAACAAATGAATATCATCCAACGCAAATGCTTGCAGATATGCTTACAATTAAAGAACATCTTGGAAAATTCAAAGGATTAAAATTTGTTTACTTTGGAGATGCAAGATATAATATCGGAAATTCACTTTGCATTGTATGTTCAAAACTTGGAATTAATTTTGTCGCTTGCACAAATAAAAAGTATTTTCCAAATGCCAAATTAGTTGAAGAATGTAACGAATGGAATAAAATTTCTGGAGGTTCAATCACTTTAACAGAAAACTTAAAAGAAGCAGCAAAAGATGCTGATATTATTTACACTGATGTTTGGGTTTCAATGGGCGAACCAGATGAAGTTTGGGCAGAACGAATTGCTGACTTAACGCCATATCAAGTTAACAATAAAGTTATGAATCTTGCAAAACCAACTGCAATTTTTATGCATGATCTTCCATCATTTCATAATCTTGAGACAAAAATTGGCAAACAAATCAGCGAAAAATTTGGAATCACAGAAATGGAAGTTACTGATAAGGTTTTTGAATCAAAACAATCAGTTGTATTTGATGAAGCAGAAAACAGAATGCATACAATCAAAGCAGTAATTGCAGCAACTATACGATAGCAAAAAAATAATTGCAAGTAATTAAATTCTATGAAAACTGATTGTTGCATAAAATTAACTTGCAAACATCAAATGTAATCAAACAAAATAAAGAATGCGTTAAGATAAGAAAAGCAGTTCTTCCATAATAAAACTTAATTCATTATAATAACTTTCACTATGGCAAAAATTCAAATGAAAAATGCTATCGCTGAACTCGATGGCGACGAAATGACTCGTGTTTTATGGTTGGTAATTAAAGATGAACTTTTGTTACCTTTTATTGAATTAAAAACAGAATATTACGATTTGGGGTTAAAAAGTCGTGATGATTCAGATGATAAAATTACTTATGCCGCTGCACAAGCAATCAAGCGTCTTCATGTTGGAGTAAAATGTGCAACGATTACTTCTAATCAAGCTCGCGTAGAAGAATATAATCTCAAACATCTGACGCCTTCGCCAAATGGAATTATTCGTGCAGAACTTGATGGAACAGTTTTTAGAGAACCAATTTTTGTGAATAATATTCACGGAACTGTTAATTGCTGGAAAAAACCAATTGTACTTGGACGCCATGCTTATGGCGATGTTTACAAAAGTTGCGAAATAAAAACTCCAACTGCTGGTAAAGCAGAACTTGTTTTTACAGGCACAGATGGAAAAGAAATTCGAAAAACAATTATGCAAATGAAAGGTCCAGGAATAATTCAAGGAATTCACAATCTTGATAATTCTATTGAGAGTTTTGCACGTTGTTGTTTTACTTATGCATTAGACAGAAAAATATCTGTTTGGTTTGGGGCAAAAGATACAATTTCAAAAATTTACGATGGAAATTTTAAAGCAATTTTTGCTCGCATTTTCGAAGATGAATACAAGGCAAAATTTGAAGAACTTGGAATAGAATATTTTTACACATTAATTGATGACGCTGTAGCACGTGTAATGCGTTCAGAAGGCGGATTTATGTGGGCAACAAAAAATTATGACGGTGATGTTATGTCAGATATGATTGCCTCAGCGTGCGGAAGTCTTGCAATGATGACATCAGTTCTTGTAAGCCCTGATGGAAACTTTGAATACGAAGCATCTCATGGAACTGTTCAAAAGCATTATTACCGTTATCAAAAAGGCGAAAAAACTTCTACAAATCCTGTTGCAACAATTTTTGCTTGGACTGGGGCTCTTGCAAAACGTGGTGAACTTGATAACACGCCAGAACTTGTAGACTTTGCAAAGAAACTTGAAAAAGCAACTTTACAAACGATTGAAGATGGATATATGACAGGCGACATTGCTCGCATTGCAGAACCAAAGGCAAAAGCCATTCTTAATTCTTGGGAATATATTGCAGAAATAAAAAAGCGATTAGAAAAATCTCTTTGATAAATAAAATTTAAAGAATACGCAAAAATTTCTTTGTTACAAAGTATCTCCAGCCTCGCAAGACAGTCTTACTAGACAAAGATACTTTGTAACGGCTTAAGAAGAAGAAGAAAGAAAAATTGCTAAGAGAGAAAAAAAAGTATCAATGGGACATAGGCTATTTACCAAGTTCTCATACAAAAACAATTACTATGCTTTTTTGTGTCTTAAATTACTGTTGGAACAACTTCTAGCAATAATGCAAAAACGCTTCAATATATTATATCCTGCTTAGCAATTACGTCCATTGTTTTGAAAATTGGTGGATTTTTTTTATTTTCAAATTTAATTTATAAGTCCACCCCAACCTAAATTATATCTTGAACAAATAACATCGTATTCAATTTTTTCTTCCTCAGACAACATAGTAACATAAAGCATTGGTTTAGTTTTCTTAATTTCGATTTTTTTTGGAAGTGAAGCAAGAATTGTAAGTGCTCTTTTTACAACACCATCACGAGAATCCACAACTTTAAGTTCATCGCCAGCGACTTCTTGAATTAAATCACGAAGATTTAAAAAATGTGTGCAACCAAGAATAACTACATCGCAATTTTTTTCCTTTAAAAAATTTATACAAGGCTCAATTGCTTTGACACATTCTTGTCTTGTCGCTGTAAAAGATTTATGTTCAATAAAAGAAATTAATTCAGGATCAGAACGAAGAATAAGTTCACAATCTGAAGCAAAATGATTTTTTAAATCAAGATTATAAGGATGACCACAAGTTGATTTTGTTGCAATCAATCCGATTCTTTTTTTCTTTGATAGTGATGCAGCAAGTTTTATTGCTGGAACAGTTCCGACAAAATAAGTTTTAGGATAAACTTCTCGCAGTATATCAAGTGCATTCACACTCATCGTATTGCAAGCGACAACGAATACTCGCGGTTCAAAAGTTTTTATGATTTTATTCGCAACTGAAATAACACATTTTACGATTTCTTCGTGAGATTTTTCTCCATAAGGGAATTCCTTTGTATCGCCAACATATATGCATGATGCTCTAGGCATTTTTTCGAGAAGATGTGTTAAATAAGGAATTCCTCCAGTTCCAGAATCAAGAAATGCAAAATCAACCATATTTCCGCTCAAATTTATGAATTAAAATCTAAAAATATTTTATATATTTGACTAATTAATCGCAATACCTTAACATATTCTTATGTTTGCAAAAATTATTTGTCTTGAACCAGATTGCAATAAAAGTTCACTTTCTACATTTAATAGCAACGGAGATATTTTAGAACAACCTGGATATTGTTACGACCACAGCCCTGATAAAGAAAAAATAAAACAACAGATTTATGATTATATTAAAAATCATGACAAGATTGTCGGACTAAATGCAACTGGAATTGTTTTTGAAAATATTGATCTTACAAATAAAAAATTTTACGGTTGCAATTTTATGAATTGTAAATTTATAAATCTTCAATCCACAGGATTTAGAAGCAGAATGAGTATGTTTGATTTTGCGATTTTTTCAGATTGTAATCTTCTTCAGTCAAATATGCATTTTACTTCGTTTGCTGGTGCAACTTTTTCGCATACTTTATTTACTGGCAGTAATATGACTCAAGATAATTTTTGCGGAGTTCAATCATATCAATCTTCTTTTGATGATTCCGATTTATATAATTCCCGTTTTATTCGTACAAAATTAATTGATACTTCTTTTAGAAATTGCAATGTTAAAAAAACTGTATTTAAAATGATTGAACAGGAAAATGTGCTTTTCAAATTTTCCAATACACGAGAAGCGATTTTTGATCAAGAACATAGTCAACTTTTTATGGGCGAATTAGAAGAAAAAACTGTATATAAAAATGAACCGCCACAACCAGAGTAAGAAAAAGTAAGAAGGAAAAATCTATGAAAGTTTATTTTCATCTTAATATTGAAGGATTTTCAAACTGCTATCTTATTGTCAACGAACAAACTAAAGAAGCAATTATTGTTGACCCAGGAATTATTAAGCAAGAAATTATTGATAACATTGAACAATTTGATTACAAACTTGTAGCTGTTCTTGTAACTCATAATCACGGAAGCCATGTTCACGGACTTAAAGTTCTAAATAAAATTTACAAGCCACAAATTTATGCTGCCGATTGGGAAGTTGCTGGTGACAAAACTTATATTCTCAAAGATAAAGGTTCTATCGAAATTGCAGGACTTCAAGTTTTGTATATGTCGCTAACAGGTCATACTACCGACTCAATGGTTTATAAAATTGGAAATGTGATTTTTACGGGAGATACAATTTCTGCTGGAAGAATTGGTGACTCAAATAACAAAATTTCAGAACAAATTCTCATCAAAAATATTCAGACTAAAATTCTTTCACAAACTGAAGATACAATTTTACTTCCAGGACATGGTCCGCCAACAACAGTTGGTGCAGAAAAACTTTACAATGTAAGCGTAAATTTCTTAGAGCAACGAAAACGAGAAAAATTTGACTTTGAATAATTTTCCAGTAATTATTTTACATCCAAACACACTAACAACTCTCATCGACAAAAGACAAGATTTTCTTACAAAGGAATTTTCAAATTACTTTTCATTGTTTCCACTGTATGGAATTTTTTCGAATCAGAATTTTTCAAAAGATTTAAAAGTGAAATTTTCAAATCTTCTAAGTTGTGAAGTTTTTTCTTTTTTTTCTTATCAAGGAATTCTTTTTTTTCAAGGAAGTTTGCAAACTCAAAAACAAAAAATAGTTTTTATAATTCCTTTTGCAATCGAAAAAAAAACAGACAGCAAAAACTTACTGTCTGTTTTTAACAATTCATTTGAATGTTTGAAAAATCTTTCAAAACAAAATTTAATTCCACTTGAAAATAAAATCTCATTTAAAAGTTTTCAAATTGCAGATTGTCACATCAGTGAATATGAATACAATCTTTTTGAAAACTTTTGGATAAAAACTATTTCATAATTGATTCACCACGTCCCATCGCTGTAAGACCTGCTTTGACAAATTCAAGAATTCCATAAGGCTCGAGAAGTCGAATAAGACTTTCAATTTTATCTTCACTTCCTGTTGCTTCTACAATTACGGAATTAAGACTTACATCAACAATATGCGCTCTAAAAATATTGCAAGTTTCAATAATTATGCCTCGCGAATCGCCAGTAGCTTTTACTTTAATCAAAGCAGTTTGGCGCTGACAAGTTTCTGACGGAGTACAATGTACAATTGAAATTACTTCAACTAATTTTGAAAGTTGTTTTTCAATTTGTTCAAGAATATATTCATCGCCTTTAACAACAATTGTCATTCTTGATTGTCCAGGATTATTTGTTTCGCAAACTGTAAGGCTATCAATATTGTAACCACGCCGACTAAAAAGCCCTGACACACGACTTAAAACTCCAGCGTGATTTTCTACCAAAACTGATAAAACATATTTTTCCATAAATTACCTCTCATAAAAATTTGCAGTGAAAACTTAATAACTTAAATTTTTTTCAGGATTAAAACTCACCGTTCTAAGAATGTCTCCAAACACGCCAGCGGCTGTAACTTCTGCACCCGCCCCATATCCGCGTACTGTAAGAGGAATTGGTTGATAACGTTCAGTGTAAAATACAAATGCATTTTCTCCACCACGAACTGAATACAATGGATCTGTTACAGAAACTTCCATCATTCCAACCTTTACTTTTCCATCTTTAATTGTAGCGCCCATACGAAGAACCATATTTTGTTTTTTAAGTTCAGCAATTTTATTTTCAAAATATTCATCGACTTGAGGAAGTTTTTCCAAGAACTCATCAACAGTTCCACTTGGATCAAACGAATCTGGAAAAACTTTTAACATTTCAATATCTGTAAGATCAATTTCATAACCTGATTCACGAGCAATTATCAAAGCTTTTCGAGCAACATCTTTTCCTTCCAAATCATCACGCGGATCAGGTTCAGTGTAACGAAGTTCTTTTTCTTCTTTTACAGCTTGACTAAACTTAACGCCTTCATCAAGTTTTCCAAAAATATAAGAAAGAGAACCCGACATAATTCCGTTAAAACTTTCAAGTTTATCACCAGATTTATAAAGGTTCTGCAAAGTATCGATAATAGGAAGTCCGGCTCCAACATTAGTTTCATATAAAAAGCGACGATGCATTTTATTTGCAGTACGACGAAGTTCATGATAAAAATTAATGTCCATTGAGTTTGCACGTTTATTTGGAGTTGCGATACTCATTCCTGCATTAAGAATATCAAGATAACGTTCAGGTAAATCATAAGATGCGGTACAATCTACAAACACAGGATTTAAAGGTTTTTTATCTTTTACAAATTTTATAATATCATCAACATTTTGTGGACCAAACGGAAAATCTGGTTCTTTCATTTGCTCACGCCAATTCGAAAGATTAATTCCATCTTCGTTGAGAATCATTCCATCGATGGTTGTAATTGCAAGAACTCTAATATCAACGTTTTCTTTTAGAAGCTTATCGTGTTGCTGAAAAATTTGGTCTATCATAGTTCCGCCAATAGTTCCTGCCCCGAACGCAAAAACTTCAATTGTTTGCGCTGTGTGGAAGAAAAACTGATGAACTGCTCTAACTGCTGTGTCTGCATATTCGTCAGTAATTACAGCAGAAATACATCTTTCACTTGAGCCTTGTGCAATTGCAAGGATATTAATATCTTGACTTGAAAGTGCGTCCATAAACTTTGAAGCAATTCCGCGATTTGCAATCATTCCATCGCCAACAACAGAAACAATTGCACAATCTGGACGAACTTCAATTTCATCCATAAGTTTTTCACGAATTTCAAATTCAAATTTTTTTTCAAGAGATTCTTTTACTCGCATCGCTTCATCATCGCGGACACAAAAAGAAATCGTATATTCTGAAGAAGATTGAGTAATAAGAAGAATAGAACTTCCAGCGGAACTAACAGCAGAGAAAATTTTTGAAGCCATGCCTGTGCGACCACGCATTAAAGCGCCACCAACAGAAATCATACTAACATGTTTAAGTGATGAAATACCACAAATACTTGATTTAGAACGACTTTCAAAAGGACCTTTTGCAATTCTTGTACCACGTGCAGAAGGATTATGACTATTCAAACTCCACGCCTCAATTTGTTTAGCTTGAAGTGGTGCAATTG
Source organism: uncultured Treponema sp. (assembly GCA_964582685.1). Classification (GTDB taxonomy): domain Bacteria; phylum Spirochaetota; class Spirochaetia; order Treponematales; family Treponemataceae; genus Treponema_D. The sequence goes on from CAZOTD010000065.1 coordinate 7,989, forward strand.
TTTTTGGATGAAGAACTTTTGACCCAAAGAATGAAAGTTCCATCGCTTCTTCGTAAGTCATATCATCGACAAGAATTGCATCTTTTACAATACGAGGATCGGCAGTAAAAACTCCGTCAACATCAGTCCAAAATTCAACACGCTTTACACGAAGAGATGAACCGATAATAGCGGCACTAAAATCAGAACCATTTCTTCCAAGAAGTCCCATTACAGATTTTGTGCTAGAACCTGATTTCCAAGTACAAATAAAACCAGGAAACAAGAGAATATGAGTTTGTGTTGGACTTGCTCCATCTCTAAAAGGAGCACACGCTTCATTACACAATGCATAATCAGCTTCTCCCTCTTTTTGATTTCCTGTTGTAAATACAAACTTTCTTGAATCAAGAAAAATTACACTTTGCTTTTTTGCAATCAAAACTGCTTCCATAATTGGTGCAGAAAGAAGTTCTCCCATTCCCATAATTCTGCAATAAACCGTATCGGGACATTCTCCAAACGAAACACATCCTGCAAGCAACTTGTCTAGTTCCTCAAAATTAGGCTCAAGTCGAGTCATCACTTTTTCGGCATTAAATCCTTGCAATTTTGATTGAAGTTCAAGACAGATTTCATTATGTGTGTTTTTAATTTCCGCTACATAATTATCACCAGAAATACCAGAAATTGTTGCTTCAATTGCTGATTGTAATGTGTTAGAAATGCCAGCAACTGCACTGACAATAACACTAAGACGGTCTTCTTTTGTACGATTAATAATAATATCCGCAGAAGCCAAAATGCGGCGAGCATTAGCCATTGATGTGCCGCCAAATTTAAGAGTAATCATAAAACCACCTTGCCAAATATTGCAATTTCCCTGCATATTCAGGAGAGCACCTTTCGGGGCAATAATCAGCGTAGTAA
>CAZOTD010000066.1:0-8753 GCA_964582685.1 uncultured Treponema sp.
TTCCATAATAGTTGAATAAAAACTTACCGGAAAAATATCGCGCAAAATTTTTCCGCGTTCGTTGGAATTTTGTTTTAAAAATTCCGCAAATGCTCCTTGAGGTAATAAAACGATTTTTGAAAATTCTTCAAGTTTAAGTCCAATTATTTTTTCAATTTTTGAATCTGGATTTTCAAGTCGTTCCCATTTTTCATTATTGAAATTTTCGAGAATTAAAGTTTTGCCAAGAAGTTTAGATTTACCTTTACTGTCGCGTTGTGATTTTGGAATCGTTCGATAAATTTTATATTTTTCATTGCCAACTGAAAATTCAAATGTAACAGAATATTCTACATCTTGAGTTTCTTCAGAAACATAACGGCTTCTCAAATGTGTTTCTTTGCTTGCACGATTTCCGTTAAGTTTTCCGTAAAGAGCAAATGTAATTGCATCAAAAATAAAAGTTTTTCCGGCACCAGTGTCGCCAGTGATAAGAAACATATTTTCTAATTTTGTAAAATCAACCGTTTCGTTTTTGTAAGGCCCAAGATTTTTTAAAATTAATTTTTCTGGTTTCATTTATTTTCCCCAAATTCCACATCTTTGGCTTCTTTGATAAAAAGTTTTTTTTCTTCTTTGACGATTTCTTTTTCTAATTCCTCTTGAGAATATAAATCACTTAAAAATTGATTAAAGATTTTTTCTGGATTATGAGAATCGATTGCAATTTTTCTTTCTTGTAGGGAACTAGAATTTTGTGCAGAATTTTTTCCTTTGATTATAAGTTGCAGAAGATTTGGAATTAAATTTTGCAATAACAAAAATGCGCCAGTCGGAAGAACTTCGTCGGTAAGCGTTACTTGAACATAATAATCTTGATATTTTTTTATTTCGTCTTTTCGCTGATTTAAAAATTCACTAAATGTTCCTTCAAGTTTTATAATCGGATGAAGAAGATTAAAAGGAATTTTTGTAATTACTGGTAACTCTTCTTTTGACGAAATTTCTATATCAAGCATAAAAGTTTCTGGATTATCATCAAAGTTGTAAGGCATTGGCGAGCCCGAATAGACAATCCGATGTGCTTTATCACAAAATTGAAATTTGTGAATATGACCAAATGCACCATAATTAAAATCTTGGAACAACGAAACATCAACTTGTTCACTTGTTCCAACATAACTTCGTTCCGAACCAGAAATCGAACAACCAATTGAATAAAGATGTGCACAAATAATCGATGGAAGGTCTGGATAATTTTTTTTATGTGCATCAAGAATTTGTAAACACGCTTCTTTATACATTTCTTGTTGTTGACGAAGTGGTTTGTCGTCGCTTTGATTTTTAATGCTTCCAGATTGCAAAAATGGAATTTGATATACTGCGACTTTTTGATTTTTATCGCAAAGAATAACGGGACTTGTAATATTTTTTGTGTCAGTACAAAAATGAATATTTTGCTTTTCGAATATTTTTGCACCATAAGATAATCGTGTGGCGCTGTCGTGATTCCCAGAAAGAAAGAATAAATGAACTTGGGGAAATTCTGTATTCATACGAGCAATAAACATACTTAAAAGTTCTGTTGCTTCTGGAGAAGGAACTGCTCTATCATAAATATCGCCAGGTATAAGAATTGCCGAATATGATTTTTTTTCTAACGCTGCGTTTTTTATTTGTGTGATAATTTGCTCTAAAATAGATTGCTGGTCTTGGAATAAATTCCTTTCATGAAAAATTTTTCCAAGATGCCAGTCGCTTGTTTGTAAAAAACGCATTATAACTTATATTATTTTTGCCAAGGATTTTTTCTGACGAATGTATCTTTACGCTCGTATCCGACAGAAACAATTGTTACTGGCGTTACACAATATTCTTCAATGAATTTAATGTATTCTTTTGCATTTTCAGGAAGAGCATCGTAAGAACGACAATCTTTGAGTTCCTGCTTCCAACCTGCAAATTTTTTAAGAATTGGTTTTGCGTTTTCGAGTTCTTCCACATTTGTCGGAAAATCAGTTACTTCTTTGCCATCAATTTCATAAGCAACGCACGCTTCTATTTGCTCCATTGAATCGTAAATATCAAGATGAGTTAAAACGAGTCCATCAAGCGAATTTACACGACATGCATAACGCAAAGCAACTAAATCAAGATAACCACAACGGCGTGCACGACCAGTTGTAACACCATATTCACGACCTGTGTCACGAATATATTGACAAAGTTCGCCTTCACTTTCGTTATTAAATTCTGTTGGCATAGGACCGTTTCCAACACGAGTTTGATATGCTTTGAATACGCCAACAATTTGATCAAGGTCATGAGGACCAATTCCACAACCTGTAGAAGCGCCAGCAGCGCAAGACGCACCAGAACTTACATAAGGATAAGTTCCACTATCAATGTCAAGCATTGCTCCTTGTGCACCTTCAAACAAAACATTTTCGCCTTTTACTTTGTACATTTCGGCAGCCATATTAACGCGCATACTAATAAGTTGACTTCGATATTTATCAAGGTAATTTTTATCTTCGCCATCGAAATCTGCCATTTTTTCTTGCCAATCTAAGTCAGCAAGACGCACGCCGTCACGATGAGCTTTTTCGGCATAAGCAATTCCCATTCCGCGACCTGTTGTTCCAATTGGACGTTTGCGAGCAGCATCTCGTTCTTTATCCATTTTGCGATAACTTGGAAGAATTATTTGTGCACGATCTGAAATGAAAACTCGACCTTCCCAACTAATTCCGTTATCTTTGAGCATTTTTAATTCTTCAAAAAGCGCTTCTACATCGATAACCATTCCCGAACCTAGAAAAACTTTTTTATCGTTATATAAAATTCCAGATGGCACTTGATGAAGAGCATATTGTTTTGAGTCAACTACAATTGTATGACCGGCATTTGGTCCGCCAGCATAGCGAACAACATATTTTGCATCTTCGGCAAGATAATCTACAATTTTGCCTTTACCTTCATCTCCCCACTGGGCACCAATTACAACTACATTCATTAAAAAAAACCTCCGCGACAAAATCGCTTATGCTCTAGTATATAACAAAAAAAACTAGGTTGCAATTACTTACATAAAGTCAAACAAAATCCAATCTAAAAGAAAGTTAAATGCAAAAACGACAATAATAGGAAAATAAAAAATTGCTAATAATAAAAAATGCCCTTTAAAAGTTAAGAACTTCCAAGGGCATTTTCTGTTTTATGAATTTTCTATCAGATTTAAATTAACTATTTTGCACTTACAAGTGTTACATCAAAACAAATATAAGAATCGCCAGGAATTCCTGCTTGAGGAATTCCACGTGTACCATACGCCAATTCTGGAGGAATAACCATTTTGCGAGTTTCACCAATTTTCATTTGAATAACCATTTGATCAAAACCTGGAATCATTTCTCCAGCGCCTGCTTTAAATTCCAAAGGTTCATGTCCTTGTGGATGAAACGCTTTTGATGCATCAAAAATCTGACCATCAGGAAGATAACCTTTATATTCAACTGTTACATTTTTTCCTGTACCAATTTCTTTTCCAGAACCTTCTTTCAAAACCTGAAAGTAAATGCCATTATCTGTTTTTTGACAATCCTTAATCACTTCTGCAATTTGTGCTTCTTTAAATTTTTTAGCGTTTTCATTTGCAACACTAAGCAATTTATTAAAATCATTTTGCGTTGCTGTAAATTTTTGAGCGTCATCACCTTTTCGAATAATTTCAATTGAAATTATTTTATCATCTTGCTGAATAGTATTTACAACTTTTTGACTTTCTGCATCTACAACTTCTCCAAAAATTGTGTGCTTGTAATTTAACCAATCTGTCGGAACATGTGTAATAAAAAATTGACTTCCATTTGTTCCAGGTCCAGCGTTTGCCATAGCAAGTTTTCCTGGCTTATCAAAAATCAATTCTTTGACTGGTTCATCAGGGAACTTATAACCTGGACCACCAGCACCAGTTCCCTGCGGATCGCCACCTTGAATCATAAAATCATTAATTACACGATGAAATTTTAAACCATCATAAAATGGTTTGTTATTTGCAGCGTCAAGAGTTCCTTCTGCAAGTCCAACAAAATTAGTTACAGTAAGCGGAGTTTCTGTGTAAAAAAGTTCAACTAAAATATCACCTTTTGAAGTTGAAATATTAGCAAACAATCCCTCTTTTCCTTCAAGTGCTTTCATATTTTTCCCCTTTGATTTTGATTGTGCACAACTTGTTGCCAAAATACAACAAATAAGCAAAATCGAACTTAAAATTTTTTTCATTATTGTCTCCAAATTAAAATTGTAAAGTTATCCAATTATAAAGTGCATCAAGACGAGCTTGAAAAGATTTATTCATTTTTTCTTTTAGAAATCCTGGCAAAGAACAATCAACTCGTATTCCAAGATAAATATAATAACCGTCGGCATCATCGATGATGTTTACGGCAATTCTACATTTATCAATTTCGACGGCTTTAATAATTCCATAATATAAATTTGTTTCATTGTTAAACTTCATTGCAACTGTATTTTTATTTTCTCGATATTGAACTTTGTAAACCGCCTCGCCAAATGTGTGTTCATCTTGAAGAACATAATATGACTTTCCATCTGAACTTCCTTCTAAATCATCTTCAAGTGGAATTCTCGAATTAAGATTTTCAATTCTATAAGATTCGTTATACAAAGTTTCGTATCTTTTTCTCGAATTGGAATAATATTGCATTCCTTTCATTTTTGAAATTGACCGAACAACTTTTGATACTGAAGAAATTCCTGTGTCAATATTTGTTTTGTTGCTCTTTTTACTTTTAGAAACAAGTTCGTTCTTATTTACATAATAAAGAGATTCTGCAACATATCCTGTTTTTTTGCTAATATCTTTAAAAATAAAATTTTCAGTATCTTCTGCAAATTGCGAATCCGGAAGAAGTTTTGGCGTTTTGTCATTTATTGAAAGAATGTTCACTTGCTTGCCAGATTCTTTTGCAGTTGCCATAATTGCAGAAGTTGCTGCAATAACAGTTTGAATTTCTATTGCAAAAAACAATAAAATCAAAAATAAAAGTTTTTTTGTTTTAAATAATTCCATCTAAACAAGTCCTTTATAAAATACGCGTACCTGTTTATATAAACCATCTCCTTCACTTTTAGTTTCAACATCTGGAATATCATTTAAAGTTGTGTGAATAAGTCGCCTTTCAAACGGATTCATTGGTTCAAGCAAAATTGAATTTTTTGTTGAACGAACTTTGTCGGCAGTTGTATATGCAAGTCGAACAAGTGATTCTTCGCGACGAATTCGATAATTTTCTGTATCGAGAATTACTCTAACATCTTCATGTCCAAGTTTTCCAGCATATACATTTAGCAAAAGTTGTAAAGCGTCAAGATTTTTTCCTTTTCGTCCAATTAAAATTGAAGAGTTTGGAGATTCAATTTTAATTCCAATTTTTTTATCTTCCCGAAACATTACATCAACTTTTCCGTCATAACCCATTTTTTTAATTATTTCGTAGATAAATTTTATAAGTTTTTTTTCGAATTCATCTTGTGGAATAGGATCGACAATTTTCTTTGTTCCAGAATAAGTTCTTTCGGTTACATTTATATTTGTATTGTCTTCTGTGTGAACTCTGATTTTTACAAATCCTTTCTTAAAAAGAGAATTCTTTTGTGTTTCAAGAATTTCAACATCAAACTGATCTCTTTCAAGACCAAGTTCAATTACCGCTTTTTCAATTGCTTCTTTTTCTGTTTTTCCTTCGTATTCATAAACCATTTTTAGCCTCTATCTTTTTTTACCTTTTTTGGTAAAATGTTTTAAATTTGAATTTGGGTTTTCTTGTGTTGTTTTATTTGCCATTACTTTGTTAATAACAAGTTGCTGAATCATTGTAAGAAGATTACTTACTGTCCAGAAAAGAAGCAAACCCGCTGGCGCATTGTAAAACATAAATGAAAAAATAATAGGAAGACCATAAGTCATAAATTTCATTGTTCCTGCATTTTGTCCTGCCGTAGCACCCATTTGAGTAATTTTTCCATAAAACAACTGCGAAATAAGATAAATAATTGGCAGAATTCTAAGATGATTTCCAATAAAAGGAAATTCTCTTTTCCAAGTTAAGATTGAATCTCCAATTGAAAGATCATCAATCCAACCTGGAATAAATCCTGCACCTCGGAATTCAAAATAATTATTGAACAATCTATACATTGCAAATAAAGCCATCATCTGAACAATCAATGCCAAACAACCAGACATTGGATTATAACCACCTTTCTGATAAAGTTTTGCAGTTTCTTCTTGAAGCTTTTGCGGATTTTCTTTATATCTTGTTTGAATTTCTTGAAGCTTTGGTTGCATTTCTTTCATCTTTAAAGTTCCTAAAGATTGCTTTAAAGTAAGTGGGAAAAGAAGAGCTTTAAAAATAATTGTTGTAATAATAATTGAAACTCCCCAGTTTGGAATTAACTTGTAAATAAGTTCTAGCATCCATTTGAGAATTGATTCAAGCCAACCGAGCATTCCACCAGATTTAAGCGCATCGGGAATACTTCTTCCTCCAAAATTCCAATCATTATTTGCTGCAGTAGCATATTTTTTTAATTCGCGTTCATTTCTTGAACCAACATAAATATAATAAACATCATCTACTTCTTTATTTTCAATTTGTTTTCTTTCTACAAAACTTTGTGCAACGGAATTTTGATAATCGCCTTTTACTGAAGTATAATAAGAGCCAATAATTATATCACGCACTTCTGGAATAATGAGTTCACAAAAGTATTTTCCACCTATGCCACTCCAGTTATAATCTCCATCAAATTTTTTATAATTATTATTTGAAGCAAGTGATTTTTCTTTAACTTTTGAACCATTATGTCCAAGAAAATCTCTATAATCGTATTGAGTATCATAGTAAGGTCCAATTTGTGGTGCAGTTCGCAAAGTATAAGCAACCATTGTTCCGTCATCTTTTAAAATTCCAAGTTTGTTAAAGTTTTCATTTCCTTTTACTTGAATATTCAATTTGAACATATAATCATCAGGCATAAATGAATATTTCTTTATCAAAGTGAAATCTTTATATTTTTTTGAAAATACAATTGATTGTAAACCGTTTTCATCTGTTGGAAGAATTTCTGTTGTAAAAAAATCATTTATTATTTGATTTGTGCCAGTTCCAAAACTTAAAGCAAATGCTCTGTTAGATTCGGAAATATTTTCTGCCATTTCAACATAACTTTTAACTCTTGAATCTTCATGGTCAAGAAGTTGAAAACTTATTACATCGCCGCCTTTATTCGTAAATTGAACTTTTACCTTTTTTGTTTGAACAGTGAAAATTTCTTCTTCTACAACTTCTATTTCTTCTGGAATTTCAGAAAGTTCTGGTTCTGGAATTTCAGAAACAATCGAAGTTTGTTCTGAAGATTCTTCCGTTTCTACAGTTTCTACAAGAGAAGAATTTTCTTCAACATGTTCATGTGTCGGTTTATTAAAAACAAATGTATTAAGGCAAATATATCCAACAAGAACAATAGCAGAACAGATAATTGCTAAAATTGAATTTTTATTCATCTAAATCCTCTTTTTCTTTTAATTGCTTAGTTCCCAAAAAAATTTTTTTTTCAGGAACTGGATCGTAACCACCTTTGAAAAATGGGTTGCATCGCAGAATTCTTTTAAAAGAATACCAACTTCCTCTTATAACTCCATGTCGTTGTATTGCTATTAAAGCATAATTAGAACATGTAGGATAAAATCTACAACAAGGTTTATGGAGAGGAGAAATACAAACTTGATAAGCACGAATAATTCCAGAGAAAATTTTTACAAAAAAATTTCTCATTCTTTTATTAGACCTGCCTTTTCGCATAATGTACGAAATTGAACACACCTTGTGCTAAACGAATCATTTCCGGGATATACAAAAAATAGAATATCGTATCCGGTGTTTAGGAATGTTTTTGTTAATCGATATACTTCACGACTATAACGTTTTGAAACATTGCGCTCCACAGCATTTCCATAGCCGTGAGAAAGAGGAAAAGCAATTCTGTTATATGTGAAATTATTTTCAAGAAAAAATAATTTTGCTCCAGTTATGCTTTCCCTTTTTCCGTTTTTAAACAGATTATGAAAATCAATAGGCTTTTTTATCATTTCGCGGCGTGGAAATTTTCCTACCGTAGCCAAGTTTGTTTTCATGGTATCTTCTTCTAAGAATTAATACTTTTTGTGTTCATCACAAACAGAAAGCTTTTTGCGTCCTTTTGCTCGTCTTCTAGCAAGAATTTTACGTCCACTTTTAGTTGCCATTCTAGCACGAAATCCGAATTTTCTGTTACGCTTTACTTTACTTGGTTGATATGTTCTTTTCATAACATATACTCCTTATATCGAGGACCAAAGGTCCAAATTTTTTTTGAGAATAGTAAGAAAATATAACATTATTTTTTATTCTTGGTCAACCGTATAAAAGTTATATAAACAATTTGTTATTTATCACCAAGAATTCCTTTAAAAAGTTCTTTGACTTCGGGATTTATTTCTTCTTGATTTTTGCTTTTAAATCCCATATCTTCAAGTTTTTTTTCTGTTTCTTGAAGTTGTTTTAAATATTCTTGTTTTTGTCGTTCTTTACTTTCTTCGTAAGTTTCAAAAAGACAAACTGAATCACCTTTTATCTTGAATGCTAAAGAATCAATTTCAAGATTTGGAATACTATTTTTTAAATTTTTAAGAATGAAATCTTTATAAT
>CAZOTD010000067.1:0-8611 GCA_964582685.1 uncultured Treponema sp.
AAATTTTTAATGTGTAACAATTACAAACCAATTATATAAAATAATTAATAAGTACTTATTGAAAAATCTGTTTTTTGATTTTTATAAATTCGCTCTGAAATATATTTCAAGTTTGATTTAGTTTTTTCATCAAGCAGCCAAGGGCAATTAAGAATCAACATTGCACTCCCATAAAGTCTTGGTGCACCATTGTTATTTTCTAAATTTGTTTCTATATGTGAATTTGGTGTATTAATTAAAAATCTTGCATCAAGTATCGCCGTATTTGGATTTTGAACTTTTGCATTTGCGATTATATCATTTTTCATCTTTTCTATTTCAATTGCTCTGTGTGCAAGAAGCGGATACCAAAGTGCAATAATTGCAACATTCCATTTTGTATGAAGTTTTATGACGGCATTTGATGTTAATTTATAATCATCTTTGTCTTCGTAACTTGGATCGATTAAACATAAGCCACGTTTAATTTTTGGAGGTGCAACAGAAAGAATTGTTTCAAATCCATCACGATGATGAACTTGTGTTTTGATTGCTTTTTTTTTCGAATTTATTAATACAAAAGGTTCTCTCATGGAATTCTTTTTTAACAAATCAATTTCTGAATTATTAAGTTCACTTATAATATGCAAACAATCTGGACGAATAAAAATTCTTTCAAATTCAACTGAACCTGGATAGAAATTATGACGTCTATAAAGAGAAGTGATTTTATAATAATTCTTAAGACTGTCAGGAAAATCAAGTTTATCCATTGATGGAAGCAAAGAAAGGATTCCTTTTTCAGCTTCACTTGTTTTTAGACTTCGTTCATCATCAAGTTTATAAATTCCGCTACCAGCATGCGAATCAAGTACAGTGTAAGGTTTATCTTTAATATTAAGAAATTCAAGCAAGTTTACTAAAACCGAATGTTTTAAAATGTCAGCATGATTTCCTGCATGAAAAGCATGTCGATAACTGAGCATAATTATTTTTTAAAAATTTTTTTAATACCGTTAAAAATCCATTGAAAGAAACTTATAATTGCATTGAGAATCCTTCGGAAAAAACTTGGATTTCTAAGTCGCTCAAGTCGCTTATAACCTTCAAGTAATTCTGCATCTGTAAATTCTTTTCTTTGATTATTTTCTTCAAGTTCAATTTCGAGTTTTGTAATAGGATTAATATTATTTACGATGACTGCATTAATATTTGTCCAACCGAGAAGTTTTGCTGCTTCAAGTCGCCGTTCACCTGCAATAAGACGATACTTGCTGTCAAGTGTGATAGGATTTAAAAGTCCATAGCGTTTTAAACTGTCCTTTAAAGGTTCAAGATCGCCTAAGTCTTTTCGTACTCGATGTTTTACTTTTATATCACGAATATTTACGAGCATTTCTTCTCCTATTTTTAGTGGCAATTCTCAAGTAAAGTGAAAATTGCAAATTTAATAAAAAGTTTGTCTTGAAAACTTTTTATTAAATATGAGATATTTTGGAAAAAATTAATTCTCTAAAGTATCTCACATTATTTTGTTAATCCATAAAGATATTTTCTGAACCTTCAAAGATTCCATTATCAATATCTGTTAAGGCATTATTATTGCCTCGATTTCTTCTGTTTCTGCTTCTGCTTCTGTCAGTTGCATTTGAATCAAGGTCGCCAAGAAAGTCAAGGTCAAGTTCAAGTTCTGAATCGTCACCAATTGCTGTTCCAACATCTGTTCCAGAAATTGTTGCATAATCTCTAAGTCGTTCTTGAATAATTTCTTGCGCCGATGTATCAGAATGTAGACTACAATAATCTTTAGGACTAGTGTCATTCATAAACCAAAGAGTGACAGTTGGACAACCTAGTACAGGTAACTCTCCTGTTTCTGCACAAACAGTTGCTTTTTTAACTTTTCCTTCAGGTATTGGGAATTCTTTGTAAGGAAGATCTTTATTTGCGAACATCATAAAGTCGCCCCAAGGTGGACCAGATAATGAAGCTCCTGTCATTGAAGTGCCCATTGATTTTCCTGGAGTATCAAATCCAAACCATACCGCACAAGTATAATATGGCGTATAACCGATTGCCCAAGCATCTCCCCAGTTTTGTGTTGTACCTGTCTTTCCAGATACAGGCATATCAAATTTCCTGCCTGTTTGTTTATCAACAAAAGTAAATTTAGAACCTGTAAGATTTGGATCGATTGAACGCATAGAAGCACCATATCTTAATGTTCCGATTGTTACAGAACTTTTCATAATTTCTGTCATTAAGAAAGCATTTTCTGGCGAAATAACTTGCTTTGGATTAAGCATATTATCACGAACTTTCTGATCGTTATTGATGATGATATTTCCATTTCTATCTTCAACAGTTCTGATTGCTGTAGGTTTGATTGCTTTTCCGCCGTTTGCAAAAACTGCATACGCTCTTGCCATTTCGATTGGACGTACAGAACAAGTTCCAAGTCCCAATGGATATACTGGAATAAAGCCTCGTTTTGCAAGTTCATCGCTAGGAATGTCAAGAAGGTCTCCCATGCGATTAATTGCTTTGTCAAATCCAACTCCTTCAAGTACTTTAAGAGCTGGAATGTTCAAAGAAAGAGCAAGTGCTCTCCAAAGCAAAACATTTCCATGCCAAGCTGCTCCGTAGTTGTTAGGAAGATATGAATTTCCATCTGGCGAAGTGAATTCATAAGGTGCATCTATAAGGTTTGTAGCAGCAGTAAATCTTTTTGTATCAAGAGCGGCAGAATAATAAAGAGGTTTAATTGCCGAACCTGGTTGAACACGAGCTTGTGTTGCTCGAATAAATTGGTTGCTCGCATCGAATTTACTTCCACCGACAAGCGCTGTAATATAACCTGTATTATTTTCAATATTTATAAGTGTTCCTTCAACTGTCGTTTCTTTTGCTTTGTCTTGAGCCATTTGTGTCGCTCGATTTATGATTCCGACTTTAAGGTCTTCAATTCCACAAAGAACTGCAAATAAATCAATCATTGGCGTAATGTTTGTAGTGAAGTTTGTAATTGTCTTTGATTGCGAGCGTTGATTAGACATTTTTAGAGCTTTAAGATCAAAGAGAAGAATACACAATTCGTTCATCGGAATGTAAGTTCCTAAAGCATAGCGTTGTTTGTATTTTAATTCTTCTTGATATTGTTTGTTGGCATTCTCAATTGCCTTTTCCATAATATCTGTTGCTGTACGCAAATGTGCAAGATTTCCTGTTGTATTTACTGTAAATCCACTTGAATAAATATCATCGTCGCCGTAAATCATGTTATTAAGTTCACGACGAACAAATTCGCTAAACCAAGGTGCTTTGTCATCACGCATAAAGAATGCAGAAGTATCAGTTCTGTTGTAATCAAAGTTTAGCCAATATTCATCGTAAGATGCTTCACTTTGTTCTTCTGTGATATAACCATCTGCAACCATAGAATCAAGAACATATTTTTGGCGCTCTTTTGCGATATTTGGGTGTTCAAACGGATTGTAGTAAGCAGGATTAGAAAGTTGAATTACAAGAATTGCCGATTCTGCTGGTGTAATTTCTCTTGCTGAATGTCCAAAGTAATATTTACTTGCGGCATTAACTCCATAAGTTCCGCCACCAAAATAAATTTTATTTAGATAGATTTCAAGAATTTCATTTTTGGAATATCGGCGTTCCATTTGAATTGCCCACCACAATTCCTTGAGTTTTCGTTTTATTGACATTTCTTTACGATCACAATAAAGAGTTCCTGCAATTTGTTGTGTAAGTGTTGAACCGCCACCCCAAGAAATGTTAAATATTTGACCAATTACGGCACGAATAATTGCCACTGTATTGAAACCAGAATGTTCATAGAAAATTCTATCTTCACGAGTAATAAGTGCATCAAGCATATGTTGTGGAATTTCGTAAATCGTAATAATGTCTCGTTTTTCTTCAGAAGTAAATTCTGTAATTAATTCGCCATTTATATCAAGAATTTTTGTTGGAAGAGCTTGTTCAATTTCAGTAAATTGTTCCGAGTTTTTTGTATCAAATGTTTTTGCTACTCCGACTCCAAGTGCACATCCAAAGATAATTGAAAAGACGGAAATTATTGATACAGTAATTATAGTCGAAATTTTTATTTTCATTTTTATATAGTAGAAAAAAAAGAAAGTTTGGTCAACGACTGCACCTAAATTTCACATTCGCCTTTATGTTGTATTTTACGAGCGGAATGAGATAAAAAAGGCCGGAATAGATCCGGCCATGCCCATCAGGCAGTCGGAAGCATGGGTGGGAGGGGAAAATGCTTCCGACATATATATTATCGTCTGGAATTGTAAAAATCTTTAATAAAAAATAAAAAAAGTGAATTAATTTTCAGACAAATCAGCATCGATAGTTACATTAATTGTATATGAACGACCTTCTTGAACTGTTATTTTTTTTACAATTTCATATCCACCAAGCGTGAATTTTAAAATATGTTCTCCGGGAGTTAAATCAAGAACGGAACCTTTTAATTCAATATTTTGATTGTCGACATTTATAAGAGTTCCTGTTGGCATATTTATTTTAAGCGTTGGAGTTACACTTTGAAATTCAATATTTAATTCAGAAATTTTTGCAGTTTCTATTATTACAGTTCTTGTTTGATTTCTAAAACCTTCCGAACTTACAGAAACTGTATAACTCCCTGGTGCTAAAAAATATGTTCCATTATTTGAAAGCTCAATTACTTTATCATCGATTGCAACTGTTAAATCATTTGGTTTAACAGTTCCAGCAGAAATTTTTAATTGTCCTTTATTTGTATAAATAGGTTTTGCGCTAATTATGAATTTTCCATTTACTGTATCTTTTGGAATGCCTTTCATTGCCAGTTGATTTCTTAAAAAAACAAATCCTCTTGAAGTATCAGGAACAAATGTTTTGTCTGCGTAAGGACTTTGTTTTATTGTATTTCCTTTGATAAGAGGAATTTGGATTGTTTGTGCAACTTTCCCTGGATAAATTGAAGTGTAGAGTTCTTTTCCAGTGTAATCAATTGTTTTTTCTGAAGGAACTGGGCTTATATTGTCATAAAGCGAATAAATTATTGTATTAGGAAATCTTGCAATTTCTGGTGGAATTTTTACATAGACTTCAATTCCTTGAATAAATGTCATATCATCTGGAAGTAAAATGCAAATTGAATCATTAATTCCCGCAGTTACAATTTCTGAAGCCGATTTTGCTATTGCCATTGACGAATTTGGTGCATTCTGGATTGAAAGAATATGAGTTTTTCTGACACGAAAACTTTCTGCTTTAGAAATTCCAGAAAGGCAAAGCATTGAGAAAATTGAAGTTAAAATTAGTTTTTTAATTTTCACGCAAATTTCCTTTACCGTTTTATATACGCACCTGGATCTGTTGGCTGCCCATTTTGTCTAATTTCAAAATGAAGATGTGGGCCAGTTACTTGTCCTGTTTTTCCGACAAGTCCGATTTGTTGACCTGTATTTACAAGTTGTCCGAACTTTACATCTATTCTTGAAAGATGTGCATATATACTTGATAAACCATTTACATGTTTAATTACAATATAATTTCCAAAGGTTTTATCAAGTTCTCGCACAGAAGAAACAGTTCCTGCTTTACAAGCATATACTTTAGTTCCTTCAGGCGCTGCCATGTCAATTCCACGATGAAATTGTTTTTCTCCGTTGAATGGACTTTTTCTATATCCATAGTCAGAAGAAAGCCAATATTGGTCAAGAGGAGGCTTCATCTTGACATCAAGAAAAAATGCTCTAGTAGTTGGATCTAGTCTTTCTTCTGGCAAATGGAAAAAATATTTTCCGTTTATATTATAACAAAAATAATTATCTTCATTCAATTTGTCATTGTATTTTTTTTGTAGCAATGCTTCTAACGAAGTTTCGGGTTTTTCGCGATTAATTATTCCTATGTCAAGGATAAAAATTCCAGGAGCGGCAGGAATTAAAATTTTTTTGCCTTTAAGTTCAACATCAGCAGATGTGATTTGGTTTAAAGATGCAATTGTGTCGTAGGGAATATTGCATCGCCCCGCAATCGAAAAAATTGTATCATGTTCTTCAGGAATATAGGAATAAAATTCTGGCACTTTGTTTTGTTTTTTTGCCAAATCTTTATAATATTGTGCAAGAGCACTAGAATATTGTTTGTAAAGAACATCTTTATAATTAAGATTAGTGATTGTTTGACACAGTTGTACATCTATATAGTGAATTGTTTGATTTTCTGATTCCTTTTTTTCAAAATTAGAATTGGAATTTTCTGTAATAGGAAAAACTTGAACATTAGATTCTGATGATTGACAAATCCCATAAATCTGAACAAATAAAAGAGAAAAAATAAAAAAAATAAAAGTTTTAAAAATTCCTTTAGACATTTCGTGCAAAAAGAATAAAACAAAAAAGGACTTAAGAATGAAAATGTGAACATATCTTAAGTCCTTTTTTTAGTAGAAAAATTACTTAAGCTTCTACAATTGCACTTGTAGGACATGTTCCAGCACATGCTCCGCAACTGATACATTTATCAGCATTGATAACACGAGCGTTTTCTGCTTCTGAAATTGCTTCAACTGGACAATCACTTTCGCAAGAGCCACAGTTTATACATTCATCTGTTACTTTATAAGCCATAATTTTCCCCCAAAGAATTAATCTAGAAATTTAGTTTTCTGAATTAATTTTTATCATATTAAGATTTGCAACGCAAATCACTTTAAAAGTTATCATAAATGACTTCAAATAGCAACAAAAAAAACTTTATTTTTCTATTATAAGGCAGTATATTTATATTTAGAGGTTTATATGACAAAATCACAAGTTGCAGGAATTATCGACCACACATTATTAGACGCTACTGCTACTAAATCAGATATAGAAAGATTATGTAAAGAGGCAGTTACATATGGATTTGCATCTGTTTGTGTCAATCCATTTTATGTTCCATTTGCAGCAGAAAAACTTCAAGATTCTAAAGTCCGAGTTTGTACTGTAATTGGATTTCCTTTTGGTGCAGATTCTTCTTTGACAAAAGCATTTTCTGCAAAAGATGCTGTTCTAAATGGTGCAGATGAACTTGATATGGTTATTAATATTTCACAAGCGAAAAATGGTAATTTTGAATATGTCGAAGATGATATAAAATCTGTAGTTATAGCAGCAAAAGATGCTGGCAAGGAATTAGGAAAACAAATTACTGTTAAAGCAATCCTTGAAACATGTTATCTTACAGATGAAGAAATTGTCCAAGCATCTCTTGTAGCAAAAAATGCTGGTGCAGATTTTATAAAAACTTCTACAGGATTTGGAACTCCAAAAACTTTAGATGGAACTATATTGCCAAATGGAGCAAGTGTTCATCATGTTGAACTTATGAAAAAGACAGTTGGTGATTCAGTTAAGATAAAAGCATCTGGCTCAATTCGTTCTGTTCATGTTGCTCTTGAGCTTATTAATGCTGGTGCAGATAGGCTCGGAACTTCAAGTGGACTTTTCATTTATCAAAATTGGCAAGAATAGTTTAAATAATCTTTTAGTTTTTTTGTTCAGAATTTTTGATTTTCCAGTACATTTTATTGTCGATAAATGTCCAAGTAATTTTTTCTTGACAATAAAGTTCTGTGATGTATGAACGGATTGTACTTCCTACAAGCATAAATTGAGAAAGTCTCATTGAAATGTCGTTTGTGTCAGCAATGTATTTTAAAATATCTTCAAATGTACAAGGTTTATTTTTTAAGCATTGAATAATCGTCTGTTCATTTTGAATTACGCTTATCATATTAAGTTCGTATAATGCAGAGATTTCTGTATAAATATCTCCATGACTTGGAATATAATAATCAGCATTTATCGATTTAATTATATCTAAACTTTTTTTAAATTGTCCAATGTCGTATATAAAAGGAATCCAATATTTTGAAAGCATGCTACGTGTAAAAATTCCGTCAGATGTAAAGAAAATTTTCTTTGTTTTTGAAATTTTATTTTGTTTTTCAGGAACGGTACAAATAAATCCTGTCATTTCAAAATAATGACCAGGCAAAGGAATTGCTTCAAGATAAATTCCTTTTGCTAATTCAAAAAAATCGTGAGGTTTTATTATTTTGTCTACATGCGAAGATTCACAAAGGTAATAAGAAGTTTTATATTCTGGAAGTGGATTCCCGCCATACGAAATTGCACTTTGGAGTTCTGGACATTCAATTGACGGTTTTTCTTTTTTTGTTGCATAAATTTTACAGCCTGTTTTCTTTACAATTTGTGCATTTGCTCCAACATGGTCGGCGTGCGAATGAGTTGCAAAAATAGCCTTAATTTTGAATTTTTTAAATTCTTTGTCGAGAGAATTAAAGAGCAATTCGCAATAATTTTTATCAGGTCCGCTGTCAATAAGATAAAGTTCTCTAGGCGTTTTTGAATTTGAGGAGGGAATTGCAATAATTCCGATTGTCGTCGGACCTGGAAAAACAGCAAGAGTTTCTGTAAGCCAGTAGATTCCAGTTTTAGATTTTTTTTCAAAAGTTAAGATATTATTTTTCGCCATAGTACATAACAAAGATAAATTAAATTATTGATATTTTCAACAATTATATTTAATATAATTTATT
>CAZOTD010000068.1:0-8532 GCA_964582685.1 uncultured Treponema sp.
ATATCATTTTATCTAGTTTAACTTGTGGTGGGGACTCACTTGTGAAAGAAAAATGAATTTTCAATTTTTGTGGGGGAAAAATGAAAAAAAAATCAATTGTTGCTATTGTTGCAACTTCTGTAATTATTTTTAATTTGTCGTCATGTGTAAAATCAAATAAGACTATAATTCGAGCACAACATCTTGAAGAAGGAGTTTCAAATCCTCAGACAATTGAAGAATATGAAGAAGCAATTTCTAAATATGAAGCAAGAATTGGCAGAATTGAAGAAACAATTGCTGATCTTCAAATTGCAAAAAATCAAGTTGCTATTTGGAATAAAATTGTAGGAACTCGTTATCTTGATCGTAAACTTTATGGTGATGCTTTAAAGAGTTTTCAAGCTGCATTGGAATATACTCCGGATAATCAAAATTTATATTACTATGTAGGACTTTGTGCTGCATATATGTCACAACAAGCGATGGATTATGAAGCAACAGGCGATCATTCTAAACGGCAAAATTATTTAAATCTTGCAGAAGATGCTTACAAGCGTGCAATTTTTATTGAGCCAAGATATTCTCGAGCACTTTATGCAATTGCTGTGTTATATGATTTTGAATTAGAAGAACCTGCAAAAGCAATTCCACATCTTGAAACTCTTCTTACAATCGAAAAAAATCATCTTGATGGACTTGTACTTCTTGCCCGTTGTTATTATGAAACATATCAATTTGACAAAGCTATTGAAACATACGACAGAATTATTGAAACAACAAAAGTAGCAGAACGAAAAGATTTAGCTCGGCAACTTAAAGCCCAAGTCGAACAAACTAAACAAGAATTTGGAGAATAATATGAAGCCGAACGACAAAGACTACATGCTGTTTTGTCTACTTCTGGCTAGAATGACTTTTCTGTCTGTTAACGAAAAATTTATTTTACTAAAAAATCTTGACAGTTTGCATAATCTCGTTGTACTTTCTATTGAAGATATTTCAAAGCTTATTGGCAGAAAATCTCGTGCAAAGTGGAATGGAGATATGTTTCTTAAAATGGCTCAGCAAGATTTGCATATTATTGATAAATTTAATATTTGTGTTGTTTTATACACTGATAAAGATTATCCGATTTTATTGAAAGAAATAGTTGATTCTCCATTTTTGTTGTTTTATCGTGGAAATATTAAGATTTTGCAAAATTCTTGTGTTTCTGTTGTGGGAACTCGTAAAATGACAGTGGAATCTGCAAAAGCTTGTTTTGACTTTGCAAAACAAGCAAGTCTTAATGGAACAACAGTTGTAAGCGGACTTGCATTTGGAATTGACAGAAAAGCTCACGAAGGTGCTTTGGCCGCTTTAGAAAATGCTGTTAACAAAAACGCAATTGGCAAAACTGCCGCTGTATTGCCAGGTGCAATTGATAATATTGTTCCTGTGGCAAATAAAAAACTTGCTAGTCGCATACTTGAAAATGGTGGTTGCATTTTAAGTGAATATCCGCCCAAAGAAGCGCCACTGCCTTATAGATATGTCCAGCGTAATAGAATTATTGCAGGACTTTCTCAGGCAACTGTTGTAATTCAAGCTCCGCCAGGCAGTGGCGCGATGCATACTGCAGATTTTGCTCTTGGATATAATCGTGATGTTATGATACATAAAGTAGCATTTTCTGAAAGTAGCAAAAAAATCAGCGATATTGTTAGACATCAATTAAAAATGAATGACAATCAAAATGCTGAAAAAAGAAAATTACGGATGGATCCCGAATTGTTAGTACAAGACGGTGCACCAGTTATCGAAAATTATGCAGATTATACAAAGTGTCTTTTTGACGCTCTAGAAAAGTAGCTGCACTTAAAAATAAAACATTCAATTAATTTTATTTTGATTGTTAGATAAAGAGCAAAGAAGGGTTTTATGGCTGAATCTACAGAAAAAAAGGAAAAAACAAAAAAGAAAGTTGCAAATCAGACTTTGGTAATTGTAGAGTCTCCTGCAAAAGCAAAAACGATAGAAAAGTATTTAGGACCAGGTTATACAGTTAAAGCATCAATGGGGCATTTAATAGACCTTCCTAAATCAAGACTTGCAATTAATGTTGATGATAACTTTCAGCCAGAATACATTACAGTTCGTGGTAAAGCAAAATTATTAAAAGAACTTCAAAAAGATGCAAAAAAAAGTACAACTGTCCTTCTTGCATCTGATAATGACCGAGAAGGAGAAGCAATTGCCTGGCATTTAAAAAATGCAATTCAAGATAAGACTAACGCACAAATTGGTCGCATTGTATTCAACGAAATTACGCCAATGGCAATAAAAGAATCGGTAAAAAATCCAGGCGAAATTATCGAATCAAAAGTAAATGCCCAAAAGGCACGTCGTGTGTTAGACAGACTTGTAGGTTATAATTTAAGTCCACTTTTGTGGAGTAAAGTGAAGAATGGTCTTTCTGCTGGGCGCGTTCAATCTGTGGCATTAAAACTTATTTGCGAGCGAGAAGAGGAAGTTGAAAACTTTCTGCCTGAAGA
Organism: uncultured Treponema sp.; assembly: GCA_964582685.1. Lineage (GTDB taxonomy): Bacteria > Spirochaetota > Spirochaetia > Treponematales > Treponemataceae > Treponema_D. The sequence goes on from CAZOTD010000068.1 coordinate 2,517, forward strand.
ATATTGGACTCTTGATGCCGATTTTTTAAAAGGAAAATCTTCTTTTAGTGCACAACTTGTTACTTACAAAAATGAAAAACCAATTTTAAAAAATGAAGAACAAGTTAATAAAATTATTGACGAAATTAAAAACGCAGAATGTAAGGTTGGAACAATTAAATATACAGACAAAGTCGTTCGACCTAAAGCTCCTTTCACAACTTCAAAATTACAACAATCTGCGGCAAATAAACTTGGTTTTACTTCAAGAAAAACAATGCAAATTGCTCAGCAATTATACGAAGGTGTGAATATCGGTTCAAGTCGTGTAGGTCTTATTACTTATATGCGTACTGATTCAGTTCGTATTTCTCAAACTGCCCTTGATGAAGTTCGGGAGTGGATTTCAAAAAATTATCCAGAAGATCTTCCTCCACAGCAAATTCAATATGCGGTGGGAAAGGGTGCTCAAGATGCACACGAAGGTATTAGACCAACTTATGTTTCTTATACGCCTGATTCCGTAAAGGAATATCTTACTCGCGACCAACTTAGGCTTTATACGATTATTTGGGAACGTTTTGTTTCAAGTCAAATGAATAATGCAAAAACACGAACTACGAGTGTAGAAATAAAAGCTGGTGATGCGGTGTTTAGAGTTTCTGCAAGTAAAATTGTCGACAAAGGTTTTTATCATGTAATTCACTTGCTTTCGACAAAAGAAGATTCTACAGGAAATCTTCCATCGCTCAAAGAAGGCGAAAGTCTTTGCGCTTCTAAATTCTATTCAGAACAACATTTTACTCAAGGTCCAGCACGTTTTACTGATGCTTCGATTGTAAAAACACTTGAAGAAAAAGGAATCGGTCGACCTTCCACTTATGCACCAATTATTTCTGTTCTTCTTGATAGATATTATGTAACACGTGTTAACAAGCAACTTGTTCCAACTCAACTTGGAAAAATGATTTGCAAAATTCTTGTAGAATCGTTCCCTGATGTAATAAACGAAACATTTACTGCCGAAGTTGAAAATGATTTAGATAGAGTTGAGCAAGATAAACTTGTCTGGAATCAAATGATTAGCGATTTTTATAAACCTTTTAAAGCTCGTGTTGACAATGTAATGGAAAATCAAGAAAGCGTAAAAGGTTTTCTTGATGAGCCAACCGATAAAATATGCGAAAAATGTGGAAAGCCAATGGTAAAAAAACTCGGACGATTTGGATTTTTCTTGGCTTGTTCTGGATTTCCAGAATGTCATAATACTCGTTCAATTCCACTTGCAAAATGTCCAATGCCTAATTGTAACGGTGAAATTGTTGCTAGAAAAACAAAAGGTCGTGGAAAAGAATTTTATGGTTGCACAAATTATCCAACTTGTAATTTTATTTCACACTTTAAACCTATCGAACAATATTGTCCAAAATGCGGCTGGTTTCTAGTTGAAAAATATGATAAGAAAAACGGTTCATATAAATCATGCATTAATCCAGATTGTGATTATTTGCATTCTGTAACGCAAGCAGTAGAGGAAGCGCAAAAAGAAACACTTGCAAAAGAGAATCAAGCAGAAAAATTAGCCGCTGCTGCACAAAGTAATTAAAATAAGGCATAAGAATGGCAGAACGAAAACTTGTTCCAGATGCTGTGGATGAATTTCTTTTATATCTTGAAACGATAAAAGGTTTTTCCAAAAATACAATTATTTCTTACAAAAATGATCTTGAAAAATTTAAGTTTTTTTCTGGAACGAGCAAATATATGGACGAACTTACTTATAATGATTTAAGATTTGCAATTCCATGTTTATCAGAACAAGGAGCAAAACCTTCAACAATTAATCGTTATATTTCTGCTGTGCGAACTTTATTTGCCTATTGCAAAAAATTTGAATATATTAAGGATAACCCAAGTCTTAGACTAAAAACTGTTAAGGCTGACAAGCCTTATCATCAAGTTGTTACAGATCAGGAAATGTATAATGTATGTACAAGTCCAGATCATACAAAAGCATTGTGGGCATCAAGAGATAAAGCAATTTTTGAAATGCTTTATTCTTCTGGTTGTCGCGTAAGTGAGTTATGTTCTTTGAAGTTTTCAAGTTTTGTTGATGGTTACAAAAAAGCAAGAATTATCGGAAAGGGAAATAAAGAGCGTTTTGTTTATTTTGAACATGATGCACTTTGTGCTCTTAATTCCTATCTTCTTGAAAGGAAAAAATTGCTAGAAGATAAAAAAATTGAAAAAGATCCGCAATTTATATTTTTAAATCAAGAAGGCGGTCATTTGACTCCTGGTGGACTTACTTGGATTCTTGCCAGATATACAAGTGCAGAGGGAATAAATCATCATTTTTCACCTCATGACTTTAGGCATGCTTTTGCTACAGCACTAGTAAATGAAGGGCTCGATATTAGAAAAGTTCAAGCATTGCTTGGACATTCAAGTGTATCGACTACTCAACGATATACACATGTAACACAAAAAAAAGTGTTCAGTGATTATCACAAAGCACATCCGCATGGAAGTGAAGATTAAAATTTAAAATGAGGAATGTAAGAAAAAAATGAAAATTCGCAGTACAACTGTAATTGCAGTAAAAAAAGACGGGAAAGTTGCTATGGCGGGCGATGGTCAAGTTACACTTGGAGAAACTGTTTGCAAAGGCAATGCTCGTAAAGTTAGAAAAATATATAACGGAAAAATTTTAACAGGATTTGCAGGTTCTGTTGCAGATGCTTTTACTTTGCTTGATAAATTTGAAGAAAAAGTAAATACATACAACGGCGATCTTCAGCGAAGTGCAGTTGAACTTGCAAAAGCGTGGCGAACAGAACGTTCCCTTCAAAAACTTGAAGCAATGCTAATTGTTGCTGATTCTACTAAAATTTTATTAATATCAGGAGATGGGAATGTTATTGAACCTGAAAATGATGTTTTAGCAATTGGTTCTGGTGGAAATTATGCATATTCTGCAGCACTTGCTTATCTTGACGGTTCAAATTATTCTGCTCGAGAAATTGCAGAAAAAAGCCTTAAAATTGCAGGCAATATCTGTATTTATACTAATTCAAATATTACAGTAGAGGAACTTTAATGAGTGACAAAGATATCATTATTTTGCCAGATTTAGGAACTCAAGAACCTATAGCACAACAAGAAGAACTTACTCCAAGACAAATTGTAGAAAAACTTGATAGTTACATTATCGGTCAAAAAAATGCAAAAAAAGCAGTTGCTGTTGCACTTAGAAACAGAACTCGTCGTTTAAAACTTACAGAAGATATTCGTGAAGAAGTGACTCCAAAAAATATTCTTATGATTGGACCTACCGGTGTTGGTAAAACGGAAATTGCTCGCCGTCTTGCAAAACTTTGTGGAGCACCTTTTTTAAAAGTTGAAGCAACAAAATATACAGAAGTTGGTTATGTAGGACGCGATGTTGAATCTATGGTTCGAGATCTTATGGCTGTTGGATTTAATAATGTCAAACTTGAAATGGAAGAACAACTTCGTGAAAGTTGTACAGGAAAAGTTGAAGAAAAACTTCTTGATCTCTTACTTCCAGGAACTGACAAAAAATCTGCCGATTCTTCTCTAGGAAGTATCTTTGGAGTTAAACCTAAAGCACACGAAAAAACTTTTGAACAACTTGAACAAGAGAAGCAAGATGATTCAGTTAAAAATTCCACGAGAGAAAAATTTCGTGTAATGCTTAGAGAAGGAAAATTAGAATCACGTGAAGTTGAAATTGTTGTAACAACTGCTCCAAGAGGTAATATGAGCATTTTTACTGGCGGCTCAATCGATGACTTAGAATCTGCAATGCAAAATATTCAAGATATGATGAATGGCGCAAGAAAAAAGCAACGTACTGTTACAGTTGCCGAAGCACGTAAAATTCTAACAGAACAAATTCTTGATAGTTTAGTCGATACCGACAAAGCTGCAGATATTGCTAGAGAACGAGTTGAACAGTCAGGTATTATATTTATTGACGAAATTGATAAAATCGCCGTTCATGGAGAAAGCCATGGTCCTGCGGTAAGTCGAGAAGGTGTTCAACGTGATATTTTGCCTATTGTTGAAGGTTGTCATGTAAATACAAAATGGGGCGTTGTTGATACAAAGCATATCCTTTTTATTGCAGCAGGAGCGTTTAGTCTTTCAAAACCGAGTGATTTAATTCCTGAACTTCAGGGAAGATTTCCATTGCGAGTAGAACTTGATTCACTTAACAAAGACGATTTTAAACGAATTCTCACAGAACCTAAAAATGCCCTTATAAAACAATATACGGCACTTCTTGGAACAGAAGATGTTACTCTCGATTTTAAAGAAGATGCAATCGAACGAATAAGTTCAATGGCAGAAGAAGTAAATGCTAAAAGCGAAAATATCGGTGCAAGACGACTTCATACAATTATGGAAAAAGTTCTTGATGAAATTTCATTTGAAGCAGATGAACATAAAGGCGAAACTATTTCCATTGATGCAGCGTATGTTGATTCTAAAGTTCAAGATGTCGCAAACAACGAAGATATGTCCCGTTATATTTTGTAAATTTAGTTTTTAAAGTGGAATTACAAAGTAATAATAGAACGCACGTATCTAATTGATTTTGTAAATTTAGTTTTTAAAATGTAATTACAAAGTTAAAAAAATCGCTGAATTTTAAAAAGATTTAGCGATTTTTTTTATAAACTTTTTTTTGCAAATTCCGAAAATTTGAATATGAATTCTTTCACTCGTTCAATTGATTTATTACAAAGAGCTCTTGATGTTAATACGTTGCGTTATTCCGTATCTGCGAATAATATGGCTAATGCTGATGTTCCAAACTTTAAGCGAACAGAAGTTAATTTTGAAAGTATGTTAAAAAAAGCTTTTGAATCTGAAGAAAATGCACGCAATGCTTTTGAACTTAAAACAACGCAGCCTTATCATATAAAAATCAATAATGTAATTGATTATAAAACTGTTCAACCACGACGGGTAGTTGATTATCTTTCTACAGAAAAAGCAAACGGAAATAATGTGAATGTAGAAAATGAAGCAATGAATATTGTAAAAATTCAGATGCAATATAGAATGTTGACAATGCTTGAAAGCCATGAGTTTACACAAGTAAAGACAGCAATGTCGGCAATTAGATAATAGTTTTTTTGTGGGAATAATTTAGGGGGACAAAATGGGATTGTTTACAAGTATTAACATTGCAGCAACAGGACTTGCCGCAGAAAGATTGAAGAGCGATGTAATTTCTGATAACATTGCAAACGCTTCAACTACAAGAACTCAAGACGGAGGACCTTACAAACGTTCTCGAGTAATTTTTAAACCTGCTGCTGATGAAAATCCAACCTGGAGAACGCCATATCTTCCTTCAAATCTTGATAATGGAATTGGAAAAGGCGTTAAGGTTCAAAAAATTGTAAAAGATACAAGTCGTGGAACTTTAATCTATGATCCAGAACATCCTGATGCAATTAAATCTGGTCCTGAAAAAGGTTATGTTGAATATCCAAATGTAAATATCGTAAATGAAATGGTTGACTTAATTGCTTCGAGTCGTGCTTATGAAGCAAATACAACAGTTATTGAAGGTGCAAAGTCTATGTTCTCAGCGGCACTAGATATTGGAAGATAATTTTTGTATAATAAAACTAGGTGGGGAATATGACAGTAAACAATTTTGACGTGCTCAATATGAGCAAAACTTTTTCAGCAACAGGTTATACAAATGTAACTTCAAATCTTAATTCAGCTGCAAAAAAATCTAGCGAACAATACAGAAAATCGTTTGACAGTTATATTATGGAAGCGGTTTCAAAAATGAATGAGCAGCAACTCGAAGTAAATGCTCTTTCGGAAAAAGCAATTGTCGATCCAGAAAGCGTTGATATTCACGACATTACAACAGCAATGGCAAAAGCACAAATGTCGTTGAATCTTGCAAAAACAGTTGTTGACAGAGTAGTTTCGGGTTGGAACGAAATTACTACAACAAGATAATTAATAAAAAGTGATAGAT
>CAZOTD010000069.1:0-5958 GCA_964582685.1 uncultured Treponema sp.
CTTTTAAAAGCACTTATGAAATCGGGGATTTCAAAAAACGAAAGTCTAGTTACATCTCAAAATTCTTTTCCAAAATATTCAATTTTGTTTCAGATTATTTTTGGATTCGTTTTTGCTGGTTTAAATTTTCTTGTATCACTTATTAATTCTTTTGAAATTATTCCGCTTTTTTTAGATACAATTTTTACTGCGACAGCATCGTTTTTCGGGCTTTTGTGTGGTCTTGTTTGTGCAACAGTTTATCATTCTCTTTGTATAATTATCTGGAAAGAAGAACTTATCAAATTTATTTGGGCTTTGTGCAGTTATTCACTCGTTATTATAATTCGTCTTTATATCCGCAAAAAAACAAAACTTGCCTTAGTGGACATTATAAATCTTATTTTTTTGAATGCAGTGATTATCAGTATAGAAGGTGCATTCTTTTTTTTAATTCTTCATGCACTTATAAAATATAACGAAGATTCTGTCGTTCGAACAATGCATTTAATTCTAATTAAAAATAATGTTTCAATTTTTGTAAGTTCTCTGCTTTCGCGAATTCCTGTAAATATTTTAGACAAAGGAATCAGCATTGTGGGCGGCTATTATTCTTATTTGGGAATCAGAAAACTTTACAATAAAATAAAAATACGAAAATCCGTGAGTTAACTCATTGTTTTTATGTGATGTTTTCTAATATCAAAAATTACCACTCGTGTTATAATCATACTTATGAAACAGTTGATTTTAATTGATGACCATAAAATGCTCCGTAAAGGAATTATTTCCTACATCACAGAAAATTCCGATTGGCAGATTTTTGCCGAAGCAGAAAGCGTTGAAGAAATTCCTGGCATTATAAAAAAACTTACTAAGACTGATGATTGCATTACAGTTGCTGTTGTTGATATGCAGTTAAAAAGCACAAACACTGATTTTAACGGTGGTTATAATGTTGTAAAAGCATTTGCACAAAACGGCGTTCCTAGTGTAATTTTTTCAAGTCATGATTCTGGCTCGTGCATAGAACGAGCGATGAGTGCAGAAATAGGAGCAAAAGGTTTTGTTTCAAAATCCAGCGATGAAAGGATTCTTCTTGAAGCAATAAATGCGGTTGCCAACGGAAAAACTTATATTCAAAGCGAACTTGTGGCAGGTGTTTTGGAAAACTTAACGCTTCTTTCTATGCTTACAAAGCGTGAATCTGAAGTCTTGAAGTGTATACAAGAAGGTTTGTCAAACGAAGAAATCGCCACAAAGCTCAATATAAAACTTGCAACTCTTTTAAACTACATTACCATAATCTATGACAAAACTGGAAGCAAAGATAGAGTTTCGCTTTTAGAAAAACTAAAATATTACTGATGATGTTTTTCTATGATATATTTTTAAGATAATGACTATGTCTAATAAAATAAAAAAAGTAATGTTAATGTTTTCTCTTATCGTTTTTTCTAAGGTGGCAATTTTTGCAATGGGGAGGGGTATAAATGCGGAAAATCTTTTATTTAGTTCTTGGGAAAAATTTTTAAATAAGCATAATCAAAATCCTTATGATACGTATGATATAGAAGAAAAAAAAGCGCTTGAAGATTTTGTTGCAAGTATTGAAATCTTTAAAGAATCAGATATGTACATTGCTGAAGAAGCAGAAACAAAAGACAACAAATTTTCTGCGGCATTTTATATCAATCAGGTACAAAATCATGCCGTTCTTGCGCTCGCTTTTTTAGAAGAAAACAATTTTACTTATTATCAGCAAGAATATTTTTCTATTGTTTCTTCAATGAATAGTTTTATGATTCTTACGATAAAACAAGACAGAAAATTTTTTATGCCTTTTATACAACTTTTAGCAGCAATCTCGTTTCTCGTGATTGCAATCGGTGTTAGTGCAAGTTTTTATATTGAAAGCCAAAAGAAAATCCGCTTGCTTGAAGAAAAAAGTCAACGCGAACAATTAATGACAACCATAATCACTCAAGTTCAAGAAAACGAAAGAAACAGAATTTCTCGCGACTTGCACGACACAGTAACTCAAGATACTCGAACATCACTTTTACTTGTGCACAAACTCCAGAATATGAGCGATTTAACAGATGAACAAAAGTCGCTAATTCAAAATATACATTCGCTTGAAGAAACAAATCTAAAAAATATCAAAACCATAATCAAAAATCTTACTCCGCCAGAAATTGAAACTGCAAATCTTGAAATTCTTCTGGCAGAATATGTGCTAAGCATAAAGGAAACAGTAGGAATCGACTGCAAATTCTACGCAGAAAAAAATGCTTTATACGAAAAACTTTCATCAACACAAAAACTGCATATATTCAGGATTGTGCAAGAAAGCGTGAATAACGCCATAAAACACGCAAATCCAAGCGAAATCAGCATAATAATTCGTGAAGAAAAAGACAGAACTGGAAGCAAACTTGTAATTATAACAAGCGACGACGGTTGCGGAATAAAAAGCAATTTTGATTTTGCATCTTCTGAGAATCAAGTTTTCTTAAATCAAAAAACTTCACCGGAAAACACAACGCATCTTGGAATTTTAGGAATGAAAAACAGAGCCGCAATAATAGGCGCGGAACTTTCGATAAAATCCAGCGAAGAAACCGGAACATTAATAAAGTTGACGTTGCCTATTACAAGTTCAAGTGTGCAAAACTTGCCTTAGTTTTTGACGAATTTAAATGCAAGGCAATACTATCGCTAATGTTCGCTAAAACAAAAAGCGTGTGTTAGAATAATGTTACAAGCATATTAGAATAATGCTTTTTATTTTATTGCTTGTAAAGAATTTATTTTTTCGTTTTTATTTGACAGTTTTTTACTTTAAATGTTATACTTAATGCGATTGTCGACTTTTGTAAGTATTTAAGAAAGCTGGAGAAAAAAGTGTCTAAACGAAAAAACTCTGCAAATTCTTTTTCTAATTCCTCTCATAAAAATGTGTTTAAGAAAATAGGTGGATTTTTTGCTAAAATTTTCCATATATTTGATAATAAACTTACAGTTATGATTGTTCCTCACGAAAAAGGGAAAGTCGTAAATTTTCAAACAAATGTTCTTGCAATGTGTCTTGCTGTTGTTGTTATTGTTGGAATTTTAATTTCTTTTATTTTCTTTAATAAACACGCAGTTGCAAGTAGTAGCGAAATCGATCGCCTTTATTCAGAAAATCGTCAGACAATGGCAAGTTTTGATGAACTTCGTGACGAAAACAACAATCTTCTCCAAACTGGAAAAAGATTTGTTTCTTCTCTTTCTCAAACTCTTTCTCTTTTAGGTATTGAGCAAGAATCAATTTCGACAAATTCTCCATTTAATTCAAGTAGCGATTTAAGTGCTTTGTTTAGTTCTGAGGAACTTAGTGCAGGTTCGGTAAAAGAAGCGTCAGATATAAGACAACTTACTTCTTATTTGGAAGGTGCTGTTCAGCCAATTGAGCAGATTGGAAAAATGCTTGAAACACAAAATTCCTTATTCAGTGATATTCCTAGTATTTGGCCAGTAAGAAGTCCTCAACTTCATGTTTCAATGCCATTTGGTCCAAATGTTCATCCAATTACGGGGCAATGGTATATTCATAAAGGTATTGATATGTCAACTTGGCGTTCTGGTGATCCGATTTATGCAACTGCTAATGGGCAAATTGTAAATTCATTTTATGATGCGGGCTACGGAAACAATGTAATTATCAAACATAAACACGGTATTTATACGCGTTATGCACATATGAATTCTATCCATGTTGAAAAAGGTCAATTTGTTTCGCAATATTCTGTTATCGGAACAATTGGTAATACAGGAATTACAACTGGTCCCCATCTTCATTACGAAGTTCACATTGGTTCTGATGTAGTTGATCCTATTAAGTATCTTAACATTAAAGGTTCAAGATAATGGCTTCTTATGATGACATCTCGATAAACACAATGGTAGGCAGCGGTTCTGCTTTTTCTGGTGATTTAAGAGTTTCTGGTGGAATGGTTGTAGACGGCGACATTGATGGTAATATCGAAATTAGTGGCAATATTATTGTTGCCGAACGTGCAAGAATTCGGGGAAATATCAAAGCAAAATCTGCAATTATCAGTGGAATCGTAATCGGTGACATAAAAGCACCAGAAAGTATTAAACTTATGTCAACTTCTGTTGTGATTGGTGATGTTTCTACTAGAAAGTTGAATGTAGCAGACAAAGTTGTGTTTCAGGGACATTGTATTTCGATTTCGGAACAAGAACGATTTGAAAATCGTGATTCTGTTTATTCACAGTCCAAAGAAATTAGGAGTAAGGCTTTTGTAAGATGAATTCCATTGATACGACAAATTCTCTTTATTTTGCCGCAACAGCAGCTGCCCAAAAACAAGCAGCACAGGAATTAAACAAGAAGCAAAAACAAGAAAAAATAAAAGGCAAGTTTTCATCGCTATTAAAAGATAAACAAGAACAAGAATATCTTGTGTCGCAAGGACTTCCATTAGAAATCTCTGGAATGTCAATTGACGATGCTGTAACATTCTTGCAAGATGAACTTGCTGCTGCCGGGGACAATTTAGGACTTAATGCAACTCCTCAGGCATTTGACAGATATAAAAAGGCCGTTGGCCAGTTTATTAAATTCTTGGAGAAAAACAATTATACGATTGAGATTCACAATCGCCCTCAACGAAGAAAAGGCAAACCGACAATGCCTGCTGTTCAAGTAAAGATAATAAATGACGAACTTGATAAACTCGCTTATGGATTGTGGTACAATCAACTTGATAAACTTAAGCTTCTCGAAAAAGTTCATGCGATTAATGGACTTGTAATTGACTTGCTTGCAGTTTGATAGAATAATTGTAGAAAGTTATGAGTGATATTTTTGAAAATGATATTGATTCAGAAAATGATCTTTCTGAATTAGAAGATGATGTTGGAGTTGATTTATCTTCAGATGGATTTGTATTTAATCAGCCACTTTATAAGCTAAAACTAGAATATTCGTGCGAAGGAATTTATGCAAATCTTCCAGAAAATTCCGCGATGGAAATTAAATTTGGCGATTATGTAATTGTTCCTACTCGGTACGGAAATGATTTGGCTCTTGTTCTTGGTGTTGCACAAGTGCCGATTGGAATTAAACCTAGCGATGTAGTCATTATAGAACGAAAAGCGACGGAAGAAGATTTAGCAAAAGTGGCACAATTCAAAGAAAAAGAAAAAAATGCATTCAAAGTTTTTCAAGAAAAAGCGGCTTTCCATCATCTTGATATGAAATTGCTTAGTACTCATTTTTTAATCGATGGGCAAAAAGCGTTGTTTTTCTTTAGTGCTGATAATCGTGTTGATTTTCGTGAACTTGTAAAAGATTTGGTTTCTGTTTTTAAAATGCGAATTGAACTTAGACAAGTTGGCGTTCGTGATGAATCAAGAATTATAGGTGGACTTGGCGTATGTGGTAGACCTTATTGTTGCCATGCAGTTTCTGATAAATTGCGCCCTGTTTCAATTAGAATGGCAAAAGACCAAAATCTTTCTCTTAACTCAATGAAAATTTCAGGACAATGTGGGCGACTTTTGTGTTGTCTTTCGTATGAATTTGATTTTTACTCAGAAGCAAGAAAAAAACTTCCATCTGAAGGTTTGCATATTTTTTATGATGGAACAAATTTTCGCATTACAGAAATTAATCCTTTAACTTCAATGATAAAAATGCTTGGCGAAGACGGTCGCCTTATCGAAGTTAATTCAAATCGTTTTGTAAAAGAAAATGGCAAATGGAAAATTAATTGAGCGTTTGATTCGTGCGGAGGGTTTCATACCCCGACGCTTGCGTCGTAAAAAGGGTGCAAAATCCGACTGCAATGCCTTATGAGAAAGAACGATGCCTCGAACGCTTACGTCGAAGTTCGTTCATTTTTTTTAAATTTCTTGCTTTGCTTAAATTACAGATGTATAATCTCACTGATTAGAAACTTA
>CAZOTD010000069.1:6058-8519 GCA_964582685.1 uncultured Treponema sp.
AAATTTCTTGCTTTGCTTAAATTACAGATGTATAATCTCACTGATTAGAAACTTACTATAGGCGCTCTAATAGTATATACTATTAGAGCCGATTGACAAATCGGCTCTAACTGCGGACTTGCTTTTCTCGTTTGTAGTTAGAAATTAATCTATTTTTGGAGGATTATTATGAAAACAATCAAAAAAATTGTGATTGCATTAGCAATCGCTGTTGTAGTTTCGGGTGCAGCATTTGCACAAGAAAAAAGATATTCTGGCGATATACAGTTTCAACTTGGAGGGCAGTTTAATTCTGCGCTTGTATATGGAACAGTAACTTCTGGAGAATCAACTCAAACGATAAATGCAAATTCTTTTCTCTATGGAGGTCAATTTGCTATTTCAAACTGGAATTTATGGCACATAAATGATTTTTTTGCATTAGGCTTTTACGATAAAATTGGTTTGTCACTTTGGGCTGATTTAGATAGTTCTAGTACTACGGGCGCTTTTTTCGATGTTGCAATTGGACCTGCTATGAAATTTAATGTGAATAACGTCGTTGCTTTTCAAACTGGAGTCGGATTTAGTTATGGTGTTGTGACTTTTGGATTGACAGTAGATGCACAAGCAAAGTTTGTTCCACATGCTAAAGTAAGTCCTCTTGTAGGCTTTCAATATATTTATAGAAATGCCTTAGGTATTTTACATATAAATTCTTTTGAGGTTTATGCAGGCTGTACTATCAACTGGGGTAGACGCTAAAAATCCTTGCCATCGACTTTCCACAACAAGCCTTTTATAATTTGTTTGAAAGCCTTTCAGAGTTTTGTTAAAAGCCTTTTATAATTTGTTTGAAAGGCTTTTATCATTTTGCTGAAAGGCTTGTTTCAATATATCAAAATGGAAAATTCATTCCATTCAACATACTTATGAATTATCTTTATGAGCGTTTTTACAAAATCCAAATTGCGAATTTGAAAAAGATTTGCATGAACGGCGTTTTTTGCAACAACGAATGTAATGGTGCCTGCTGGATTTCGTCTTCAAAAATTTCAAGGGATGATATTTTTTCAAACACGGATTTTCCAATAAAAAATAAACTTTCATCTCAAAATCACAGCTCATATTCAATCTTAAAATAGTCGAGCACTTTTTTCATTTCGTCTTGGCATGAAAGCGAAGTGTCTCGCAAGAAGCATCGCTCGGTTTCCCAGTTTTTGATTCCGCGATAGTAATAAAATTTTGTTTCTTCGGTGATTATAAACGGAACAATATTGTGTTTAAGACATTCCTTGAACATTATGAGCCTTCCGACTCGTCCGTTTCCGTCTTGGAACGGATGAATTTTTTCAAACTTGACGTGAAAATCCAAAATGTCGTCCAATGCAACAGTTTTTTTTGCGTTGTATTCAGTCAAAAGCAGTTTTATTTTTTTCACGACTTCGTCGGGCTTTGCCGCTTCAGCGTTTCCGACTTCGTTTTCAAGAAGTTTATATCCACCGACCTTGAACCAATTTTTTTCGCTGTCAGACGTTCCTGTTTTCAAAATAAAGTGAAGCTGCTTTATAAGGCTTTCCGTAAGTTTCGATTTTGCGCTCTCAATCACAAGGTCAACGCATCGAAAATGATTTACAGTTTCTATAATGTCATCGATTTTTAGATTCTCGCCGGAATTTTCAATCGTTTTTGTTTCAAAAATAAAAAGCGTCTGCTCGTGGCTAAGGCGCGAACCTTCTATGTGGTTTGAGTTGAATGTAAGGTCAATCTGGATTTTATGATAGATTCCGTTTTTTATTCTGGAATCTTTTTCACGTTTTAGAATTGAAAGAAGATTTTCCTTTTTTGCAAAATGTCGGATTTGTCGTTCAGGTTTTTGTGCGGAACAAGGAATTTTCCAGGTTTTCCCTTCAAGAATTGCGCCTTCAACTCGTCCGTTTTCACAGTAATTTCTCACGCTTCGTTCAGAGATTTTCCATTTATCCGCAATTTCTTTTACAAAAACAAATTCTTCGTTTATGTTATCCACGGAAATATTATACAATTTTATCGGCAATTTATAAAGCACTTTTTATTATTTTTATTGCGTTTTATTTTGCCGATAGATAAATTTTCTTTGCCGAATATTTATAAGGTCGAATGTCGAATTTTTCAAAATAAATTGTTATGAGTATAAATATTTAAAATTTGTTGACTTGTAACGAAAGCGTGGCTGAAAACACTCTGAACGTCTAAGGCATACGAAAGCCTGGAAAGGTTAACAAAAGTACAGTCAGAAAATCCCCTAATACGCACGATTTTTTTTGTTAAGCGTTTTTTATTTTTTCTTTACAACGCACGTTTTTTCTGTCAACAACGCACGATTTTTTTTGTCAAGCGTTTTTTATTTTTCTTTACAACGCACGTTTTTTCTGTCAACAACGCACGTTTTTTTTGTCAAGCGTTTTTTATTTTTCTTTACAATACGATAAAAATGTAATAT
>CAZOTD010000070.1:0-8490 GCA_964582685.1 uncultured Treponema sp.
CGAGTTCGGAATGACTGCTGTTAGACAGCTGTTTCAGCGAATTATCAAGTACCATTTCCAGCATCATCTCCGAGATTCCGTTCGCGAATGTGACAATGCTGTCGCCCGCATTGCGCTTTGAGTCGAGAAAGTCAAACATATCTTCTATTTTTTTCTGCCTGAAATCTTCCGGAGCTGAGCCCAGCAGAATTGCGAACTTTGTCAAAACAAACTTCCTAAACTGCAATATATTTAACTATATGAGCATTATTGCCTATACAGGTCATTAAAATATAGCATAATTGCCCATATAATTCAAGTAAAATGAACTATATAAGCAAAGAACTTGACTATGTGGCAATCGGAAGTCGCATACGAAAATATAGATGGGAAAGCAAAATTTCACAGGAAGAACTGGCTGAAGCAGTCGGAATTTCAACTACTCACATGAGCCATATTGAAACTGGAGCAACAAAACTTAGTTTGTCAGTACTTGCAAATATTTCATTAGCGTTGAAAGTTTCAGCGGATTTAATTTTGAATGGCGAAAAAATAACTTCGAAAATTTCTGAAATTGACTATATATTTTCTTCGAGTGATGAACGCCAAACACGGATTTTATTAGAAGTTGTTCGTGCTACAAAACTTGCCTTAGACAAAGAAAGAGTTTCAATATAATTTGTTAGCATAAAAATTAATCTAAGAAGTTCGTATTCTTAAAAATTCCAGCATCGAATTTTATGATTATCTGAAATATTCGTAAAATCTGGGGATTCTAGAAAACATCTTTTTTCTGCTTTTGGACAACGATGTGCAAAAGGACAGCCATTTTCTTGTTCAAGAGTTGTCTTTACTTCGACACTTGAATTGGATTTAAAACCAGTAGCGGCTTTGAATAAAAGTTTTGTATACGGATGAATTGCATCTTTGTAAAAAGTCTGTGCTGGAGCTTCTTCAACTAAAACGCCTCGATACATAACTGCAATTTTATCACAAAAAAAACAAGCGACTTTCAAATCGTGAGTAATAAAAACAAAGCTTAATTTTTTTATTTTTCGTAAATCCGAAAGTAGATTTAAAACCTGTGCTTGAATTGAAACATCTAATGCCGACACAACTTCGTCACAAATCAATAATGATGGAGAAAGTATAAGTCCACGTGCAATAGAAATTCTTTGTCTCTGTCCGCCAGAAAAATCTGATGGTCTTTTAAATAAATCTTGTTCTTGAAGTCCAACATCAATAATTGCTTTTTTTGCAAGTTCATAAATTTCTTGTTTACTTGTTTTCTTTGAAGAATATTTAAGTCCGTCAGTAATAATTGTGAACACATTCATTCTTGGATTTAAGGATTTTGCTGGATCTTGAAAAATATATTTTACTTGTTCTTGATATAATTTTGTTTGCTTTCTATTTAATTTAGAAATATCAATTACAGTTCCATCTGGGCAATGATAAAAAATATTTCCGCTTGATGAATTGTACATTTTTATAAGAAGTCTTGCAGTTGTAGTTTTACCGCAACCGGACTCACCTACAATTCCATAAGTTTCTCCTTTATTAATTGAAAAACTTACATTATTGACAGCATAAACTTTTTTATTTTTTTTTGAAAAAAAGCCAGCTTCTAGGTCAAAACTTTTGCAAAGATTTTTCACTTCAATCAATGGCTCTGAATTATTAAAAGACATTGGCATTTGATTTGAATTGATTTGATTATCGTTCATCTAATTCTCCTGCTCGCTGCTTTGTATAATGTTGACCAAACTTTGGTCTTGTCGAAAGCAAATGCTTTGTATATTCGGCTTTTGGATTTTCAAAAAGTTCTTTTGCAGTTCCAATTTCTTCGATAATTCCATTATGCATTACTACGATTCTGTCTGAAATATTTGCGACAAGGTCAATGTCATGACTTATAAAAAGAATTGTCAAATTTCTAGTCTTTTTTAATTCGGAAAGTAAGCCGACAATTTGCATTGAAATAGTTACATCAAGTGCGGTTGTCGGTTCATCGGCGATAAGCAAAGAACATCCTTGAGCCAAAGCGAGTGCGATTCCAATTCTTTGTAATTGACCGCCAGAAAATTGATGTGGAAAATTTGAAAGGCGATTTTTTGGATCTGGAAGTCCAACTTCTTCAAGCGATTTGATTGCTTTAATTTGTGCATCTTGTTTTGAAATTTCAGGGTCTTGATTTCTAAAAACCTCAAGAAATACACTTTCAAGATTTTGAAGTGGATCAAAAGAACGCCCTGGTTCTTGAAAAATCAAACCAATTTTTTTACCACGATATTTTTGAAGTTGCACTTGAGAAAGTTTTGTTAAATCGACTCCATCAAAAATTATACTCCCAAAACAAATTGCATTTTTTGGAAGAAGTCCAGGAATTGCGGTTGTGCTAACAGATTTGCCTGAGCCAGATTCTCCAACAATGCCAAGAATTTCTCCATACTTTACATCATACGAAATTCCTTTTACCGCATGAGTAATTGAATTATTATTATCAAAGTTATTTACAAAATCCACACAAAGATTCTGAACTGAAAGAAGAACATCTTCTGAAACGGATTTTGGTTCGATTTGTTTTTTTTCTTTGTAAGTTTGTGTTTGACTTTTTTTAAACAGTTTTTTGTAACTTGGGAAAATTGCATGATACGGATCATAATAATCACGAAGTGCATCACCCAAAAAATTAAATGCTAAAGTTACAATGAGTAAAAGCCAGACAGGAATTAAAAGCCAAGGATAACGAGAAAGATTACTTAAAGTCGAAATTTCACGATTAATCATTGAACCCCAACTTACTGCTGGATCAGAAATTCCAAGTCCGATATACGAAAGTGTTGTTTCGCTCATAATAAATCCTGGAATACTCAAAGTTGTGCTAACAATTAAAAGACTTGTAATTTGCGGAATAATATATTTTAAAATAATAACAAGTGATGGAATGCCTTCAAGTTTAGCATTCATAACAAATTCTTCTCGCTTGATAGAATGAATCATTCCACGCAAAGTTCTGGCTGTCCCAGGCCAACCAACAAGTGCAAGAATTAATGTAATAACCATATAAGAAGTTCCGCTATCCATTTTGGAATTTAAAATAGAGCGAAGAAACAAAATTAAATATAAACCAGGAATCAGCATAAAAAATTCTGCACCACGCATTATAAGCCAGTCGGTTTTCCCTCCAAAAAATCCTGCAAGCCCTCCAAAAATTACAGCAAGCAAAAGTGAAATTGCAGTTGCAACAAAACCAATTGTAAGAGAAATGCGACTTCCATAAACCATTCTCGAAAACATATCACGACCAAGATTGTCAGCACCAAAAAGATATGCAGGATAAATATTTCCTTGCTCGTCAGGTTCAGTTCCAAAAAGATGTAAATCAGAATTTATAAAACCAAAAATTTTATAAGGTTCCCCATGCACAAAGAATTTAAGATTATGATTTAAATCTTTTACATAAGCATATTCCCAAGTTATTCGATTAAGAACACGTGCTTCTTGAACTTTAAGTCCGTGTTTTGTAATTTGTATATTTGCTGGATGGAATGTATTTTCTTCAAAAGTTTTGACAGGTGAATATGGTGAGATAAATTCTGCAAACAACATAAAAAGATAAAGAATAACCAAGACGATGAGAGAAACAAACGCAATCGGTTTTCGCTTAATATAATTCAATTCGTTTTTCATAATTTATCCTATAAGCGCCAAATTTTTTAGATTTTATTTTTCCACGCCATAACGGATTCGTGGATCTACAAATGCAAGAAGAATATCAGAAATTAACATACCAGCAAGAACTAACGCTGATAAAAACATACTATTTGCAAGTACAAGATTTATGTCTTGTTGCAAAACTGCTTCGTAAGTAAGTCTGCCAACTCCAGGATAAGCAAAAATTATTTCCATAATAAGAGAACCCCCAAACAATGAAGCAAGAAGATTTGCGCTGCCTGTAATATATGGATTAAGAGTATTTCTAAAAGCATGATTTAGATATACACGTTTTTCAGAAATTCCTCGTGCTCGCAAAGCAAAAATATAAGGCATTCCTAATTGGTCAAGCATAGTCGCTCGAATTGTTCTCATTGTTCCGCCAACGCCACCAAGAAAAGAACAAAGCAAAGGAAGAAAAATGTGATGCAAATAACTAAAGGTAAATTTTACAGGGGCATCACTAAAAGGGAAATCAGGATATGCAGTTATCGGAAACCAACCTGTAATATATGCACCCAGTTGCAAAAGAATTAAAAGCAAAATTCCCGGAAAAGCATGAAAGAAAAGTGCAAAAAAAGTAACTGCAACATCAATTCTTGTGCCTGCTTTACTTGAAAAATAAACACCGAGCAAAAAAGAAAAAAATGTAATTAAAATGAGCGATATTAAATTTAATATCAAAGTGTTCATCAATCTTGAACCTAAAAGGAAACTCACAGGCGCACGAGAAATAAGGCTTACCCCAAGATCATGATTAACAAAAACGCGTTTAAGCCATTTAAAATACTGAACATAAAATGGTTTATCAAGCCCAAGTTCTTCTCGAGTTTTTGCAAGTTGTTCTTCGTCAAAAGTATTTTCTTTTCCGGAATTGGTAGAAGAATTTGAACCACTTTGAGCACTTGCCATAATTTGTTGTGTCATCATTTGATCTACAACATCGCCTGGAGCAAGTTCCATCAATCCAAACATTGCAAATCCAAGCAAAAACAAAAGCACAACCATAGTTGTAATGCGAGAAAGAATAAAATATAAAAGCGGCGAATTTCGTTTAAAATTTTTAATCATATTCATATCTCCACAAAATCAATTTATATTATTATAAGCAAATGTAAATTCATTTTTCAAAAATTATTAGATATAGAAAAATTGCAATTAGTTTTATTTTCTAAGAAAAATTCTTTCTGTCATTGCACCATTTTTATTATCAAAATAAAAATTTGAAAAATCCCATCTGTTATTTATGGCAAAAAAAGTTTTTGGACACACAAGATAAATTACAGGACATTGTTCAAGAAGAATTGACTGATATTCGTCCCAAATTTCTTTTGCCTTTTCGTGTTCTATTGTATATGCGCCTTCATTGTAAAGAAAATCAATCCTCGCTTCCCAATCAGTTGCAGGCGTTTTTTGAAGTGGATACCAAAGATGAAGATTTCCAGTTGTTGGCCAAACATTACTTCCTTGCGTTGGAAAGAAATTGGAACCAAGCCCAATTATAATCGCTTGCCAATCATAAGTTGAAGTAAGTTGTTCAACCATTTTTTGAAAATCAGTTTGACGAACATTTATTTTAATTCCAACAGATTTACATTCATCATAAATAATTTGTGCCATATCATTTGTTATAGGACTTGAAGAAGCAATACCAAGATCAAATTCAATTTGATTATTATTCCAGTCACGCATAATTCCATTTTTATCTTGTTTAATTCCAATTGAAGATAAAAGTGAAATTGCTTTTTCTCTGTTGTATTTATATTGAAGTTGAATTTCTGAATTGTAAAATGGATTTGCGTCAGGGAAAAAATCATATTTTGGAGAAGCAAGTCCTCTGTATGTTTGATTTATGATTCTGTCACGATTTAAAAGGCAACTCATCGCCTGACGAAATTCTTTTTTTGTAAACCAATTATAAAAATTTTCTTTATCATTTATCGGATTTTGATTAAAACTCCACATCAATGCACTAATCGAACCTTCAGAATTGTAAACTGTAAAATCATCTTCTTGTGCATTAATAAGGTCGCTTAAATTTTCAGGTTGCGGTGAATATGTTTCAAGTTTACCTTGTTTAAAAAGAAGATAACTTGTATTGTTGTCGCTGACAATTTGATAAATTGTTTTTTCTGGATAAGTAATGCTTTGATTTAGATTATCTTTTTTCCAATAATGTGGATTTCTTGAAAACACAAGGCGCTGACCTGGATTATATTCACTGATATAATAATGCCCCATCGATGGAATTGTTTTTGGATCAATGTTGATACTAAAAAGATTTTTAACGCCATCAACTCCATTTTTTTCAAGTGCATCTTTATAAATCCAAGAAGGATAAAACATCATATTTGAAGAAAGAATTGGATCTGCAACAATTCGCGGATAGATAAAATCAAAATGTTTGTCATCAAGTTTTATTGCACGAATGCGTTGTTGTGTTCCATCTTGCATTGTTACAAACTGACTGTTGTAAGCCGAGCTTTGAAAGTCAGGATTTCCGGCAATATTGTCATACCAAAAAACAATGTCGTCAGAAGTTACTGGAATTTTTTCATCAGAATTATACCAAGTCCAAAAAACATTTTCTCGAATGCTCCAATGAACTGTAAGCGTTTGTTTTTTTTCATCAACCTCAATTTCAAAATCGCAAACACAAGGCTTCCAAGAACGAGTAATTGTATCGTATTCTGCAAGCCAATCAGTTGTATTTTCAATAATAGAAGCAGAAGTGCCATCACGCTCTGCAATTAAATGATTAAAAGTTTTTGGATCTGAATCAAGTGCAGAATACCATTCGCCACCAACATAACCATCTTTATAATCTGAACCATTCCATGGTTTTGAAACAGTGTTTTTAATCATCTGGTCAGCACTAAGATTTATTTTTGATTCTATTTCTTCAAGTGTCATATAAGGAACTTTTTTACAAGACACAAATGTGCACAAAATCAAAAGCAAGATAAGAAAAAAAAACTTTAAGGGCTTTTCAAAAACTAGACGATTTAACTTCATATTTTCAATTACATTTTCTCAAGAAATTGAACAAGAACGAGTTCCATCGCTCTTTTTAACACGACAAGTGTACATTCTGCAAGATAAAGTCTTGCTCCTTTTAGTTTTTCATCTTCACAATTTAGAATTGGACATTGCTGATAGAACTTACTAAAAAGTTTCGAAGTTTCATAAAGATAAGAACAAACAACACTTGGATCAAGATTTTCTGCCGCACGCACAATTATGTCTGGGAAATTTCCTAATGCAAGAATTAATTCCCATTCTTCAGAAGTTGTTAAAAGCGAAACTGCATCTTTATCGGAATTTATTTTTACGCCAGCATCTTTTGCTTTTGCCAAAATCGAAGAAATACGAGCACCCATATATTGAAGGTAAGGTCCTGTATCGCCATTAAAAGAAAGACTTTCTTGTGGATTAAAAAGCATATCTTTATTTGGAGTCGCTTTCAAAAGATAATAATGCAAAGCAGCAAGTGCAACTTTTTCTGCAACTTCACTTGCATTACCAACTTCTTCATCACGCCCACGCTCTTTAATCGCTGTTAATGCATCATTTTTAAGTGAATCAATTAAATCATCTGCATCTACAATTGTACCTTCGCGACTTTTCATTCTTCCAGATGGAAGATTAACAAGTCCGTAACTCAAGTGATACAATTTATCTGCCCAATCAAAACCAAGTTGCTTTAGAATATAAAACAAAATCTTAAAGTGATAATTTTGTTCAGAAGCAACGACATAAACAAGTTGATTAAACGCCCAATCATCATGGCGACTAATTGCAGTTCCAATATCTTGAGTTATATAAACAGAAGTTCCGTCTTTTCGAAGCAAAACTTTTTCGTGACTATCTTCGTCTTTTCCTTTTCCGACAACATCAGTTACATCAATCCGAATTGAACCATCGTCAGCTTTAAAGAACACGCCTTTTTCAAGACCTTTTAGTATTTGCTCTTTGCCTTTAAGATAAGTCTCGCTTTCAAAATAATATTTGTCAAAAGAAACGCCAGTTCTTTCGTAAGTTGCTTTAATTCCGTTGAAAGTCCAATCATTCATTTTTTGCCAAAGCGCACGAATTTCACTATCTCCAGATTCCCATTTTATGAGCATTTCTTCTGCTTCTTTTTGCGCTTCAGGATGTTCTTTTGCCCATTTGTCAAATTCAACATAACATTGTCCAACAAAGTGATCACCTTTAAGTCCAAGACTTTCTGGAGTGTCGCCTTTTTTTTCGTGAAATAATTTGTAAGCGAGCATTGATTTGCAAATGTGAATACCTCGATTGTTAATTAAATCAACTTTAAAAACTTGTGCACCTGCCGCTTTAAGAATACGACTTACAGATTCGCCAAGTGCGTCGTTTCTAAGATGTCCAAGGTGAAGTGGCTTATTCGTATTTGGAGAAGAAAATTCAACCATAACACGACGACCTTCAAAATGCTTTTTATTTTCTGAATTAAAAGTTCCATAATTTTCTTTTTGATTAAAAATACGATTAAGAATAAAATAACTTTCAGCCTCTTTATTAAGTTTTACATTCACATACGGACCGACTGCAATTATTTCTCCAACCGATGAATCCAAAACGCGTTTTACGACTTCATTTGAAATTTGTGCAGGGCTTATATGCAATTGTTTTGCATAAGCAAACATTGGAATTCCAAGATCGCCCATCGAAGAATCAGGTGGAGTTTGAACTGCAAGATTTTCTGCAATAATTGCTTGTGCGTCTGGATTTTGTTCGATGATAAATGAATTTAATGCTTGAGCTACAATT
>CAZOTD010000071.1:0-8391 GCA_964582685.1 uncultured Treponema sp.
GGTTTACATATCTTGCTACAGTAATCGTTAATTATAGTGCAAAAGATTTTGTTCGCGAAAATAAAATGTGGTATGTTTATTCTTCAATTCCTGCACGCATTTATCCAATAGAAGTTATTTTTATAACTTGTGTTGGAATTGCATCTTGTCTTATTGCAGCTGCGGCTGCAAGTCACAATGTTCTTAAAATGAAAATTTCTGAGGTTTTATATGAAGAATAATATTATCGAAATTTCTAATCTTGAAAAAACATATATTTCTAAAGGCGAAACTTTGACAGTTCTCAAAAATCTTTTTCTTCAAATCGAACGAGGAACTAAGAATGTAATTGTTGGTCAAAGTGGAAATGGTAAAAGCACTTTGTTAAATATTATTAGCGGAATTGACAGTGCAACGAGTGGAGAAGTGAAAGTTGGAAAATATATTTTAGGTAAAATGTCAGAAAACGAACTTTGTAAGTATCGTAGCGAATTTATTGGGCTTGTGTTTCAATTTCATTATCTTCTCAAAGATTTTACTGCACTGGAAAATATTTTTCTTCCAGCATATATGGCCGGAAGAAATAAAAAAGAATGTATTGAAAAAGCTGAATTGCTTTTGGAAGAAGTTGGACTTTATCAGCGAAAAAATCATTTACCTTCAGAACTTTCTGGCGGAGAACGGCAGCGAATTGCAGTTGCAAGAAGCCTTATAAATAATCCAGAACTTATTCTTGCCGATGAACCAACCGGAAATCTCGATCCAGAAAATGCAATTCTTATTTCTGATTTACTTTTTAATGTTTCTGAAAAATACAAAAAAACACTTTTAATTGTAACGCATGATTTTGAAATTGCAAAAAAAGCAAAAAGGATTTTTCGACTTCACGATAAAACAATTACGATTGAGGAATAGATTTGGTTTTAATCTAAAAAGAAAATATGTGTATAAAAGCCGCATTTAATTATGCATTAAAAATTTTATTTTCTCGAAGTACAAAAAAAACTGTTGGAACAAAAAGTATCAAAGGTGCAATTATTTGCATTGCTTTAAGTCTTATTCCTCTTGTCGTGGTAATTTCTGTTTCTGATGCCATGATTAGTGGAATTACAGAGCGACTTATAAATCTTTCTTCTGGACATCTTCAAGTTCAGTATGAATTGTATCAAGGCGAAAAAATTGATTTAGAAACTCTTGATGTTTATTTATCACTTGTAAAAAATACAAAAGGTGTAAAAGACGCTTACGAAATGATAAGTGCAACAGGACTTGTTGCTTCCTCTAAAGCAAGATGTGGTGCAACTATAAGAGCATGTAAGCCTGAAATTTTTTCTACAGTTGATTCTTATAAAAAATTATTTTCTGCTTCTGATGGAGATTTAAAAGATTTTGCTTCTAGCAATAAAAATTGTGCTCTAATCGGAAAAGGAATTGCTGAAAGGTTGAATTTAAAATCTGGTGATACACTTAGACTTATTACAACACAAAAAATCAATGGAAAGATTACTCCGCACCTTACTTCTTTTAAAGTTAGTGCAATAATTTCTTGCGGTTATCAAGAACTTGATTCGCTTTGGGTTTTTATTCCCTTAGAATATGGAGCCGAAATTTTAAAACCTGACACTTCATTGACTACAATTATGGTAGAAACTGAAAATCCATTTGGAACTCAAGGAGAATTAATTCAAGTTCAAAAAAGAATTGAGCGAGTAATTGATTTTAGTGCAAGCGTTTACCGTTGGGACGAACTTAATCAAACACAATATGAAAATTTTTCAAGTACGAGAATGCTTTTAGTCGTTATAATGCTTTTAATTGTACTTGTTGCTTGTATAAATATTTCTTCTTGTATTGTTATGATTGCAATGGATCGCCGCAAAGAAATTGCAATTCTTAAAAGTGTTGGAACTTCAAAATCTACAATAAGTCTTGCATTTGTTTTTACAGGATTTTTGATTGGCGGTGCTGGAATTTTGATTGGAATTCCTTGTGGGATTTTAATTTCGCTTAATGTAAATAGAATAATTTGGTTGATTGAACAAACAGTAAATTTATTTGCCAAAATTGGATATTTTATTCCAAATGGAAACTTAAATTCGTTTTATGAAATTCATATTATGAATTCCGCTTATTATCTTGAAACTATTCCTATACACATTCCATTTTTTCAAATTTTGTTTTATATTATATCTACTCTGATTTTGTCGTTGATTACAAGTTTAATTCCTGCGATTAAAGCTGGAAGAGAAAAAGTAATCGAAACTTTCAGAAAGGCAGGTTCGTAATGATTTGTGATTTGTGTCATCAAAGAGAAGCGACTTTTTTTGTAGAACAAACTTCTAAATCTGGAAAACGCAAACTTCACTTTTGTGCTGAATGTGTTAAACAACGAGGTTTTTCAACAGATCCAAGGGAACTTTCAAAAGCATTAAATTCTTTGTTTCAGGAATTTTTTAAGCAAGGAGAATCTAAGGATTTGGTTTGCCCAGTTTGTGGTCAACATCTTTCTCAAATTTTACTTACAGGACTTGTTGGTTGTCCAGAGTGTTACGAAATTTTTAAAGATAATATCATTCAATATCTTGAAAAACACAATGCTTGGGGAACTTATTCAGGTTCAATGCCAAAACGACTTGCTTCGTTTCGCTGTCCGTTAACAGATAGAATTGAAGTACAAAAAAAATTGGAGCAGGCTATCCAAGATGAAGATTACGAAAAAGCTGCTTTTTATAGAGATTATCTTCACGCAATTGAAACTAAAGCAATTGAAGAATGCGAAGAATAATCATAATCTGGAAGAATTTTCATGGCAAAAATTGCAAATCAAAAAAATCCAGAAATCTGGTACAATGTAATTTCTGAAGACCAAGATGTAGTAATTTCAAGTCGAATTCGTTTTTCAAGGAATCTTGCAAGTTTTCCTTTCCCTGTTAATTTTAAAAGCGATGATTCTAATCGGGTTCAAAATATTGTTTTTGATGCTTTTTCAAAATTATCAAATCCAGATTATTATCAATCAATGACTTTAGAAAAACTTGATGAAAATGGAAAAAAAATTCTTGAAGAGCGAGGACTTTTAGGTTCTTCTTTGGCAACAGGACTTATTACGACAATTGATGGTGCGTCTGCTTGTCTTATAAACGATAACGACCACATCAAACTTTCAAGTTTTGCATCTGGATTGAATCTTGATACTCCATTTAAGAGTTGTTATAAAATTGATCAAGAACTTCAACAGTTTATTCAATTTGCGGCAAGTCGTGAATTTGGATATTTATCAGCAAGTACATTTAATGCTGGTAGTGCAATGAAAATAAGTTTTTATGTTCATCTTCCTTCTTTAAGCTATAGCAATGAAATTCAAGAACTTGTCAAAGAAATTCAGAATAAAGGATTTAATATTTCTGATTGTTTTGGAACTGGCAGTTTTTTTAATACATCGCTTGGCGGTTATTATCAGATTTCAACTTTTTCAAGTATAAAAGGGAACGAAGTTGACCAACTTGGCAATGCATTCTCTCTTGCAAAATATATTTGTGAATTAGAACGAAAGAAAAGACGTTTTTATGCCGATAATCAAATGACAATTGTTCACAATATTGTTTTAAGAGCATATTCCCTTGCAAAATTTAGCATTCTTCTTAAACTGAATGAATGTATAGACATTATTTCTTGCTTAAAATGGGGACATGATTTGGGATATATTACAGGAATTGAAGATGTTGAATTAAATTCTTTGCTTTATCGTATTCAATCTGGACATTTAGATTATTTGATTAAAACAAGTGCTTTTTCATTTGAAGAAGATATTGACAAAAATCCAGAACTTATGGAACAACGGTTTAGGGCAATAGTTTTAAAATCGACAATTGACAAAATGACTTTTGTTTCTTAATTTTAAAAATAGATAATTATTTTAAGTCTTAAGGATTGAAGATTTATGAACGGTTTATCTCCTCGTGCACAAAGACTACTTGTTGCACTTGCACAAGATGAAGGAAGAAAAAGCGCAAGCGCTTATCTTTTACCAGAACATGTAATTCTCGCATTGTTAAAAAGTGCAGATTCAGTTGGTTATTCACTTTTAAAAATTATGAATGTGAATGTGCTTAACTTTCAACTTTCGCTTGAACAAAGTTTAATTCCTGCAAAAAATGCAACTCAAGAAATTTATGAACTTCCTCCAAGCAGAAGGCTTTCTGTAATGATGGATGTTGCTCGCCTTGAATCTGAAAATTTAAAAGATGAATATTTAGGAACAGAACATCTTCTAATTGCAGCGATTCGAGAAGAAAGAAGTATTACAAACAGATATTTTTTAAAAGCTGGAATTTCTGTTGACATGGTTCGTTCGTTAATTCCCGAAGCAAGAATAAAAACTGAATCAAGTGCAACAGAAAAAGGCGTAAAACATC
Source organism: uncultured Treponema sp. (assembly GCA_964582685.1). Classification (GTDB taxonomy): domain Bacteria; phylum Spirochaetota; class Spirochaetia; order Treponematales; family Treponemataceae; genus Treponema_D. The sequence continues at coordinate 4,395 of CAZOTD010000071.1, forward strand.
TCGAAAATTCTATGCTTAATAATTTGCTTGGTGAAAATTCTCAATTAGATTTTAATCAAACCTCTTCAGATTTTTTTAAAAAGGATGCAAAGGATAAAAACTTTCATCAAGTAAAAAATGATTCGATTCTTGCAGAATATAGCAGGGATTTGACAGAAGAATCACGAAACGAAAAATCCGATCCTGTAATTGGGCGTGCACAAGAAATTGGTAGAGTAATTCAAATTCTTTCTCGCAGAACAAAAAATAATCCGCTTTTACTTGGAGAACCAGGAGTTGGAAAAACTGCAATTATTGAAGGACTTGCGCAAGCAATTGTAAAAGGAGAAGTTCCTTATAATCTTTTGCGCAAAAAAGTGCTTGTTCTTGATCTTGGTGCGCTTGTTGCAGGAACAAAATATCGTGGCGATTTTGAAAACAGATTAAAACGAATTATGAATGAAGTAAAGCAAGATAAAAACATTTTGCTTTTTATCGATGAGATTCATACAATTATTGGAGCCGGTGGACAAGCTGGTCAACTTGATGCTTCGAATATGTTAAAACCTGCATTAAGTCGTGGTGAAATTCAAATTATTGGAGCAACAACAAATCGCGAATATAAGAAATATCTTGAGAAAGATTCCGCATTTGAAAGACGATTTCAAATTGTAAGAATTGATGAACCTAATGATAACGAAACTCTTGAAATTTTAAGCGGACTTCAGAAAAAGTTTGAAGAATATCACAATGTCAAATATCTTGACGATGTAATTCCTCTTATCGTAAAACTTTCTCATCGTTATATTCCAGAACGATTTTTGCCTGATAAAGCAATTGACATTCTTGATGAAACAGGTGCACAGAAAAAAATCCAAGAAGAAGCAAGACCTTCAGAACTTGCAGAACTTGAAAAAAATATTGAAGACTTAATCGAAGAAAAAAAGAATCTTGTTAAAAATCAAAATTACGAACAAGCCGCTTTAGTTCGAGATAAAGTTATTGCATTGAAAGAACGTTTAGAAATTTTTAGTGAATATTGGAAAAAGAACAACGGTAAAATTCAAAAGGAAGTTACAACAAAAGATGTATGTCATGTGATAAGTCAAATGACAAAAATTCCAGTAGAAGAACTTGATGTTTCTCAAGTAGAACGCCTTATCAAAATGGAAGATGAACTTCATAAGACTGTTATCGGACAAAATGAAGCAATTGGATTTATATCTAGTGCAGTACGAAGAAATAAAGCTGGCATTTCAAGTAGTGCTCGCCCAATCGGTTCATTTGTGTTTTTAGGTCCTACCGGTGTTGGAAAAACAAAACTTGCAAAAACTCTTGCAAAATTCCTTTTTGGAACGGAAGATTCACTTATAAGAATTGATATGTCAGATTATATGGAACGACATACTGCAAGTCGGCTCACAGGTGCACCACCTGGATATGTCGGATATGAAGAAGGCGGAATGTTGACAGAAAAAATTAGACGACATCCATATTCTGTAATTCTTTTTGATGAAATTGAAAAAGCACATCCTGATGTTTTTAATCTTCTTCTCCAAATTCTTGAAGAAGGAGAATTAAGCGATAGTTTTGGACATAATGTAAGTTTTAAAAATACAGTAATTATTATGACAAGCAATGCTGGTGCCAGAGAAATTATTTCGCAAGGAAAAATCGGTTTTCAAGATAACACAAAAGAGGAAACCTTTCTTGATTATGAAGAACTTAAAGCTAGTGCAGTTGCGGAACTTAAAAAAATTATGAGTCCAGAACTGATTAATCGTATCGATGATATTATTGTATTTTCTGGACTTTCGCAAAAAGAAATTGGTCAGATTCTCGATGTTCAACTTGAAGAACTAAATGCTCGCCTTGCAGAAAAAAAACTTAAAATGACAGTTAAACCTGCGGCAAAAAAATATATGATTGAAAATGGTTACGATCCAGAAATGGGAGCTAGACCAATGCGTCGTATGATTCAACGAGAACTTGAAGATCCGTTAAGTATTCTTATTCTAAAAAAAGAATTTGAAAGTAGCAATGAAATCATTGTTGATTCAGACGGCAAATCAATAACCGTGAAATACAAAAAGCAAAAAAAGTCACTTGCAAAAGCTACTGAAACAAAAACATCTTCTGATATAACATTTGTCGAAGATAAAATGTAAGTGCTGTTGTGAGAAATTAAAAAGATAAAACTAACGAGGTAATTTTTATGCAAGCATTAATGTTAGCCGCAGGAATGGGAAAGCGGCTTGGAAGATATACTCACAACGGCACAAAATGCATGGTTCAAGTAAACGGTAAATCTTTAATTGAATATGCAATCGAAGCCTTAGTAAAATCTGGAATCAAAAAATTCGTGATGGTTGTTGGCTACAAAAGCGATGACTTAAAAAATTATATTGCATCAAAATTCAATTCATCAAATCTTAACGGAATGGAAATTGAATTTATCGAAAATCCTGTTTATGACAAGACGAACAACATTTACTCTTTGTGGCTTGCAAAAGATAAACTTATCCAAGACGACACAATTCTTCTTGAAAGCGATATTATTTTTGATGAAAAAATTCTCTTTGACATTATAAATGATTCTGAAAAAAATCTTGCAATGGTTTCAAAGTTCGAGCCTTGGATGGACGGAACTTGCGTTCTACTTGATTCACAAAAAAATATTGTTGGAATGTTGGATAAGTCGCACTTTAATTGGGCTGACACAGAAAATTATTACAAGACTGTAAACATTTATAAACTTTCAAAAGAGTTTTCAAAAAAATATTATATTCCTTTTCTTGAAGCATATCAAAAAGCGTTTGGTAAAAACGAATATTACGAAACTGTCTTAAAAGTTTTGACAATGCTTGGAGGAAGTGGCTTAAAAGGCTTTGAAGTTCGAGGCGACCAATGGTACGAAATTGACGACCCGTCAGATTTAGCGATTGCAGAAAATCGGTTTGCTCCAGTTTCTGAAAAACTTAGAATGATGGAAAATCGTTACGGCGGATATTGGCGTTTTCCGCAGATTGAAGATTTTTGCTATTTAGTAAATCCATTTTTTCCGCCAAAAAAACTTGTTGATGAATTAAAAAATAATTTTGATGTTCTTTTAAGAGCGTATCCAAGCGGAGCAAAACAACAGAATCTTCTTGCAGGAAAAATATTCAACATACTTCCAAAACATATTGCAGTTGGAAATGGTGCAGCTGAATTAATAAGTTCATATTGTTCAATGATTACAGGAAAAACTGCAATTCCTTATCCAACATTCAATGAATATCCTGCAAGATTTTGCAATTCAGAAACTGTTGAAATTCCAGTTGATAATGAAACTTTTGAATATTCGGTTGATGATATTTTAAGAACAGTTGATAACGAAAAAGCGAACAATGTTCTTTTAATAAATCCAGATAATCCGACAGGTCATTTCTTAAAACAAGAAGATGTTTTAAAGTTGCTTGAAGAATTGAAAAAGCGTGATGTAAAACTTATCTTTGACGAATCGTTTATTGATTTTGCCGAAAAAGAAATTCGCTACACATTAATAAATGATGAAATAATCGAAAAATATCCAAACCTTACAGTTATAAAATCAATCAGCAAAAGTTATGGAGTTCCAGGATTGCGGCTTGGAGTTCTAGTGAATTCAAATAGTGAGATTATCAATCAAGTTGTAAAAAACAATTCAATCTGGAATATAAATTCATTTGCTGAATATTTTTTGCAGATTTTTGACAAATACAAAAATGCCTATAAAGAATCATGCGACAAACTTGCACAAGAAAGAAAACGTTTTAGCGATGAACTTTCACAAATAAAAGAAATAAAAGTTTTTCCAAGTCAGGCAAATTATCTTTTGTGCGAATACAAAGGAAGTAAAGACATCACAGAGTTAACAGAGAAACTTCTTGAAAACCATAATCTTCTTGTTAAAAATCTTGTTCGAAAACACAAGTTTGAAGGAAAGAAATTTATGCGACTTGCAGTTTTGGAGCCAGAAAAAAATGATGTTTTAGTT
>CAZOTD010000072.1:0-8357 GCA_964582685.1 uncultured Treponema sp.
CAATTACGTCTTTGGGTAATTCAGAAATTCCTTTTAGTAAAATAAGTTTTTTTGAGCCGGAAAATTCTCTTGCAATCGAAAATCTTAGAACAGCGATAACATTTGATGGGCGAGATAACAGAATAATTTTTTCATATCCGTATTATGACAGTGAACAAGTTCTGTGTAGATTTTTTTTATTTTATGTTAGTGCAAATGATTTTAATCGTTTTCTTGTTTCAAAAAAAATTATAACTTTTAATGAAACAGGAATTCTTGTTTCTGGTCTGAATTTAGATGATGAGCAAAAACAAAATAATTATAAAAGCGGTTTTGTTTTTGGAATTCCAAATGTTGAAAATGACATTTTGAAAAAAGAAATTATTTCGCATTGGGAACAAGGTTTTATAGAGTCAGAGAAAATTGTATACAAAATTTCAGATGAAGATTCAGGAGAAAAATCTAATGCAAAAATCAAAAATGATTATTGGATTTTATTTTCTAGCACAAAATCACCTTTTGGATTTATAAGTGGAATCTATCCAGAGAAAAATTTTTTAATGCCAGATTCCTTAAAAATTCTTTTGCTGACTTGTGTTTTTGTAACTTTGTTCCTTGTTGTATTTATGATTGTTAATCTCAAGCACGATGATATGTTTTTGATTAGAGAACGAATTAGAAAATTGGAATGGGCAATCGTAGACGAACATCTTAAAAAGAAAGAAGAAGTAGATTGGAAAATCATTTCAAAAAAAATTGCAGAACGACGTCAAGATGTAACTCACGAGATTATCAGAAGTCTTGGTCGCAAAGCAAAAAAGCATATTCCAGAAGTAAAAGAACTTATAAACAGAAGTTGGAATGAAATTCTTTCTGTTATGGATATTTCAAAAGATAAAAACGAAACAACTCAAGATAAAAATACAATTGCGCATACAGAACAACTCGAAGAACTTGAAGAACTTGAACCAAGTTTTGAGCTTGAACAAGTTGAAAAAATTGACGAGCCAAAAAACGTTTCGCCAATTTCTAAATTTGAAAAACAAAAAGTTATCGAACAAGTTGAAAAAATTGACGAGCAAAAAAATGCTTTGCCAATTTCTAAACTTGAGAAACAAAAAAATATCGAACAAGTTGAAAAAATTGACGACCAAAAAAACGTTTCGCCAATTTCTAAATTTGAAAAACAAAAAAATATCGAACAAGTTGAAAAGAGCAAGCAAGTAAATTTTGTTGATTTAATTACAAAGCCTAAAGCAAAACCTATTGAATGTGAAGCAGAAGAACTAACAAACAAGGAACTTGATATGCCATTTACATTTATCCGTTTTGGGAATGTAACTTCTAATTCAGAAGAGCTTAAACCATATACAGATGTAATTCAAGAAAAATCTGGATTGTATATAATTAATACTGATGGTCTTGATGAAAAGCCACAAGATTTCGATTTTAAAAATCTTGTTGATGCAGTTTTAAAAAAATAAAAGGATTTAAATTATTGGTGCATTATGCAATTCGTAATATAAATCCAATTTTTTGCATTTATATTAAGTTTTCGTTAAGTTTGTGAAAAACAATTTTGCATTAGAGAAACAAACAAATAGATGTGTTTGTAAACATCAGTTCCAAGTTGCTTTATTGGATGATCTGCAAATTTTTCAAGTTCTTTCCAGTTCATAATTAATTCACTTTTTGGTTTTGAATAATCTTCCATGACTGGTTTTATAACTTTTGCGATTGAAACTAAATTTCTAGTTGCATCGAGGCAAATTGATTTTGCTTCTGTGTTTATATCATTCAAAAGTGTGCTGATAATTCCTCGTGCATCACTATCTCTTTCTGCACGTGGCAAATGAGTTTTTAGTCTTATTCCTATTTCGCCATCTTCTGCCAATTTATCATCAAATTTTGTAATTTGTTCTGTTGATTCAAGAAGGGCGTTGTACGCATTTGACATCATAAAAGAAAGCGGTTGTGTGCTCCAAGTTCCACGAATTAAAACAAGATCTGCAAATTCACGAAGATCTTTTTTTATATAATCAAGGAGAAATGCTTTGTAATAATTTAGAGGTCCTGTATAAAGATATTTGCCGAGATGTTTCTTTTCAAAAATAGCACTTGCTTGAACAGTGTAATTTTTTAAACGAACGACATCTGTTGTACCAAAAATCTGAACAAGATAATTTTCAATTTGAGAAGACTTTTGAGCTGCTTGGAGTTGTCCTATAGCGTCTTCTGCTTCGTGCTTAATTTTGTCAAGATAAGAATCAACAATTGGTTCTTCTGTGATGTTATAATCTGTATAATAGTCAGGATTTTTAGTAATCAGTTTTAGCATCAAATCAAAAGTTCGAGAAGAATCAATCGCTTTAAGTCTTGTAGTGATTTTGTTCCAAACAGCCAATTTGACAGGTTCTTCACCTTTTGTGGCTTTGAACATTTTTATAAGATCTGTCCAATCTGATATTTCGTTTAATGGTTTTGAAACGCACAGAAAGTCTTTTAAATCTTCTTGAATGTATTCAGCGCTTATTTTTTCAAATTTTGGAATGGTAGTAAAATCGCCTTCCTTTAGAGTTGAATCGAATTTTTTGAGAAAAAAGAAAAAATCGTATGTACAAAAAGCTTTAAAGATGAGAAGTTTTTTGTACATTTCATCGATGGAAGTAACTTTTTCTCCGTCAAATGCACTCAAAAATTGATTCAATTGAGTTTTTACCGCTTGCGATAATTGAGAAATAGGAACAGTTTTTGCTTTTGCTTGAATTGATTCTTTAGAAAGACTTTCAACAATTTGATGTTGCTCCTCAGAAAGAGAATAATTTACAACCAGGTATTTTAGTGTATTTGGACTTTCAGCTGAATTAAAAAGAATTTGTGCAGGAAGAATTGCTTTATAAATTTCGTAGAAAAGTTTTGCCATCTGAGGCAAAACTTCTTCATTTTTATAAAAGTGATATTTTGATTTTGACAAATCTTTTGCGATTGCTTTTAATTTTTTCTTTTTTGCAAATTCGGGATCATTAGATGCAAATAATGATGAGAATAATTTTGAGAAGAAATTTTCTTTATTTGATGCCATATTTAAATAATCCGTTAAAAAAGTTTTGATGTCAAGGGCTTTTATTATTTTACATCTTCAAGAAGTGCAAGAACATGTGTTGGACAACCGTTTACACATTCTTTGCAAGAAGTGCATTTTGTAAAATCAATAACAGGAATTCCGTTAACAAGTTTTAATGCATCTTGTGTACAAGAACGTTCACACTTGCCACATTTTATACAAGCATTCTTACATTTTTTCATAAGACTTGGTTTGTCTGTTGAACGGTTAGAACAAAGTGCAAAAGCACCTTTTGCGTCTGCTGGAATTAGAGAAAGTAATTTGTTCGGGCAAGCTTTTATACAGTTTGAGCAACCTGTGCATTTTTCAAAATCAATAATAGGAATTCCATCTTTGCCCATTTTGATTGCGTTAAAAGTACAAGACAAAACGCAATCACCAAATCCAATACAACCAAAAGAACAACTTTTTGTGTTTGTAATTGAAAGTTTGGCTGCAGAACAAGATTTAATTCCTATGTATGTTCCACGATTTTTTGTACAATCTTTTGTTCCGCGACAAGCAAGAATGCTAACTTTAGCTTGAGCCTCAACTTGAATACCTAAAACTTCGCCAATTGCTTTTGCACATGCAGGTCCTCCCGCAGTACAACCGCTTGCACTTGCTCTTTCTTCTGCAACTGCTTTTGCAAAATCATCACAACCTGCAAAACCGCAACCGCCACAGTTTCCACCAGAAAGACATGCACGGATTTTTGCAACTTTTTCGTCAACAGGAACGTAAAAAAGTCTTTGAAAAATTCCAAGACAAAGTCCAAGAATGAGCGCAATACAAAATGATATAATAACAGTTAAAATAATTGTTGACATATTTGTTTCTTCCTATTTGATTAATCCGTTAAATCCCATAAATGAAAGAGAAAGCAAACTTGCTGTAATGTATAAAATTGCTTTCCCTTTTAAAAAATCTGGAACATTTGAACTTTTCATTCTTTCGCGAACTCCCGCCATAATTACCATAGAAAGAATAAATCCGCAAGATGACCCAAAAGCATAAACAATTGATTCAAGATAATTGTAGTTTTTAGAAATACAGTTGAGCGTAATTGCAAGAACTGCACAGTTTGTTGTAATTAATGCAAGATAAACGCCCATTGAACTGTAAAGTCCCGGAGCAGATTTTTTAAGATAGAATTCAACTAATTGAACAAGCGAAGCAATTACAAGAATAAAAATCAAAGTCTGAAGAAACTCAAGATGAAAAGGAACAAGAATACAATAGTAAATCGGATAAGTTACCATAGTTGCAAGCATAATGACAAAAGTTGTTGCCATTCCCATTCCAAATGATTTTTCAGTAGAACTTGTCATTCCCATAAAAGGACAAAGTGCAAGATATTGAACAAGAATTACATTATCAACTAAAACAGATTTAAGAAAAATTGAAAGTAAGCCGCTCATTATTTAGTCTCCCATTTTTTTTGAAATGCTTCTGTAATTACAACCATAAGGCCGAATACAAAAAATCCGCCAGGTGCACCAGCAAAGAAAGCGATTGCATTGTCAGCAGGGAAAATTTGAAAACCAAAGATTTTTCCAGTTCCAATAAATTCGCGTATAAAAGAAATTGCAAGCAAAACCCAAGTATAGCCTAAACCCATTCCAAGTGCATCAAGCATCGCATTTGTTGGGGTATTTTTTGATGCAAAGGCTTCGACTCGTCCCATAATGATGCAGTTAACTACAATTAAAGGTAAAAACACTCCAAGTGAATCTGAAAGGGCAGGAACATAAGCACTAAGCAAAAGTTGAACGATAGTTGTAAATGCAGCAATTACAATAATAAAAACTGGAAGTCGAATTGCGTCTGGTATGTGTTTCCTAAAAAGGCTGATAATCAGTTCACTCATAAAAAGAACAAAAGTCATTGCAAGTCCCATTCCAATGCCGTTAAACATACTTGTTGTAACCGCAAGTGATGAACACAATCCAATTGAAAGCACCAAAAGAGGATTTTCTTTTACGAGCCCATTAGTTAAAATATTAAACTTTTTCATAAGATTTTCTCCAATAAAAAGTCAATGAGGAAATATCAATTTCCGAATTGGCTTTTTAGCGCGATTTTGCAACGAAGTGAAAAATCGCAAGTCAAATATAAAGTTTGCAACGCAAACTTGAAAAGATAAAAACTGACGACATTTTAGGCAGTTTTTATCTTAAACTCCTCCTTATTTATTTGCATTTGCATAAGACTTAATTACAGTTGCACCTGTTTTTATCATAGTTGCAATTCCGCCAGAAGAAAGTGTTGCACCAGAAATAATTTCGTAATCTTTATCAACTTCAAAACTTTCCATAGGATAAATGCCTTCAAACTGAGCTGTCCAAGTTTTGTTTTGCGTTACTTTTTTTGTTCTGTAATCACTAAGTTTTTGAGCACCTGGAGTATCAGTTGTTTTAAGAATATTTACGCCTGTTATCATCATTTGAGAATCCATTCCAAGTAGAATTGTTGATTTTTCGAAAGTTGGTCCTGTAATATTTGCCGCATAACCTAATGTTTGTTCAGAATTATCAACCGCTTTGTAAATTTTGCTGATTACAATTGGAGAAACTTCAATTCCACAATTAGTGATTGCATTTGAAAGCTCTTGCTCAGAAGCAGGAATATATTTTGCAGCTGGAATAACGATTTTAAGGCTTTGATTTTCTTTTTCTGCCTCGTGCTGAGCGATTACTGGCGAAGTAAAATTATTTACAACAGCGAGAAGGCAACAAGAAACCGCCGCATAAATTCCTAAAGTAAATCCAAGTTTTACGATTTTGTTCATTTTTGACCTCCTTTGTTGGAAGCCGCTTGTTTAAGATTATATCCATATTTTCTTCTTGTTAATTTATTCAAGAAAGGCACGATTGAGTTCATAATAAGAATTGAGAACATAACTCCTTCTGGATAACCGCCATATTGTCTGATTAAGAATGTAATAAGTCCACAACCAGCACCAAATACAAGGCGACCAAATTTTGTTTGAGGCGCAGTTGTATAATCTGTTACCATAAATGTTGCTCCAAACAAAAGTCCACCAGTTGTCAATGAAAAAAGTACTTGATTTATATTAAAGCCTGTCGCAAGGAAAGTCGCAAGACAACAAGTTACAATCATAGCAAGTGGTGCTCGCCAATCAATTATTCTTGTTACAATCAAGAAAAGTGCAGAACATAAAATTGCAATTATACAAGTTTCACCGATTGAACCTGCATGATTGCCTATAAATAATTTCCACAAATCTGGATATAATTCTGGTTTTGCAAGAGGTGTTGCAGTAGAAACTGCATCGAACGGCGTAACCCAAGAAGAACCCATTGCAGTCGGAAAACTTAAAAACAAAAATGCTCGTCCAGTTAAAGCTGGATTCCATACATTGCAACCAAGCCCACCAAAAAATCCTTTTGCAACAATAATGGCAAAAAATGCTCCGATAATTGTTTGCCAAATAGGAATTGTTGGAGGAAGCGTCAACGCAAGAAGAAGTCCGGTAACTACAGCACTAAAATCTCCGATTGTAATTGGTCTTTTTATTAGTTTTTGAAAAATTGCTTCAAATACAACACAAGAAGCAACAGATACAAGAATTGTAACTAAAGCAGGAATTCCAAAGTAAATTACACCTAAAACACATTCTGGCAAAAGTGAAATTACAACCATAAGCATAATACAATTAGTCTTTAGCGGGCTAGAAAAATGTGGTCCCGGCGAAAGAAAAATTTGATTTGAATTATTGTCAGCCATTTTACTTTCCTTTTTGTTCTCTTAAGATTTTCTTTCCAACTTTGAATGTTTGAACAAGAGGAACATCACTTGGACAAACATACGAGCAGGAACCACATTCAATACAATCGAGGAGCCCTTTGTTTTTTGCAAGAGAAATGTCGCCTGCATCAATATCACGGCGCATAAGAACTGGAGTAAGTTGCATTGGACATACATTAATACACATCCCGCAGTTAATACATGGCATTGTCTTTAAAACAGGTGATTCCTTTTTTGTAAGGAATAGAATTCCACTTGAACCTTTTACAATAGGAAAATCTGTGCAGTCCATCGACATTCCCATCATAGGTCCTCCACTTAAAATTTTACTTACATTTTCTTTAAGTTTAATCGGTTCGGGAATTAAATCACTAACCAAAGTTCCAATTGGAGCGATAATATTCATTGGAGTTTCGCAAGCACCTCCAGAAATTGTAAGAGGACGGTCAATTAATGGTTTTCCTAATCTTACAGCTTCTGAAATCGCAAACGTTGTTCCGACATTGCAAATAATACAGCCAGTTGTAAAAGGCAAACTTCCTGACGGAACTTCTTTTTTTGTAAGTGCTGTAATAAGATTTTTTTCTGCACCTTGTGGATATTTTGTTTTTACAATACATACCTTAATTTCATATTTAAGATTTTTAAGGTTTGCAATTTTGGAATTAAGGGAATCAAGCAAGAATGATTTATTTTGTTCCAAAGCAATAATTGCAGGTGCATTGACAATTTGTTGCGCAATGATAATTCCATCGAGGACAGTATCTGCTCTTTCATTTAATAAAGATTCATCAATTGTAAGATATGGTTCGCATTCAGCGGCATTGATAATAAGATGCTCAATTTTTGCAGTTGCAGGATAGTTAAATTTTACATGAGTTGGAAAACTTGCACCTCCCATTCCCGTAATTCCAGCATCATGAATTCTTGCAATAAGTTCTTCTCTTGTTGCTGTAAAAGGCTCAAGTGGTTCCAAGAATGAAGTTTGTTGCCGTTCGTCAGGCGAATCTTTGCTTTCTTCTATAACAATACAAGGAACATCGGCTCCTCCTGCTACCAGATGGTCAACGATTTTTTTGACAGTGCCTGTAATAGATGCGTGAACTGGACAAGACATTGGACTTGTTCCATTTGCAATAATCTGTCCTCTTATAACTTTATCTCCAACTTTTACGATAGGTGTATTTGGAGCACCTCCCATAGTGATTGGGATCGTTACTGTTTTACTGGCAGGAAACAGATTTGTAATCGGTTTTCCGCGAGAAAGTTCCTTCGCGTCATTCGGGTGAATTCCACCTTTGAAAGTAAATGTTTTCATAGTACTCATTATATTTTATCAGCAAACTTTTATAAAGTTTTTTCTATATAAAAAAAGCATTTTTTATTCATTATTAGTATATGCTAACTAAGCAATTGTTGACATTTTCAGAATTTATCATTATTTGGCATATCGGAAGTCGTTTTTGGTCAAGTTTGCCGTTTCTATTCTCAAAAATTGCTAAAA
>CAZOTD010000073.1:0-4050 GCA_964582685.1 uncultured Treponema sp.
ACAAACCGTCCGTGCAGGTGTCTATAGAATGGTCGGGTGAGGGTGTGAAGAATGGCAGTTCTTCTGTCTGTGGAATGGCAGTTCTATTGTCTGCAAGAAGCTGTAGGTTCCAAAAATTTTTATGTGGATTACGGGAACTTTTCTGCCACTATAAAAAAAAGCAGTCACTTATTTTGCGACTGCTTTTTTGTTCTTTATAATTTTATAGTTTATGCTCCCATTCCACCGTCTACGCCAATTACTTGGCCTGTTACATAAGTTGAAAGGTCACTTGCCAAAAACAGACAAACGCCTGCAACTTCTTCGACAGTTCCAGCACGATTCATTGGAATAATTTTTACCCATTCGTTTCTGATATTCTCTGGAACAGCATCTGTCATTTCTGTTTCGATAAATCCAGGTGCTACGGCATTGACACGAACTTTTCTTTTTCCAATTTCTTTTGCGAGTGCCTTTGTCATTCCAATAAGACCAGATTTTGAAGCGGAATAGTTAACTTGTCCGGCTTCTCCATGAACTCCAGAAATCGAAGACATATTAATAATTGAACCATGCTTTTTGTGAATCATATCATAAGAAACAATTTGGTTAATTACAAATGGTGCAGTAAGATTTACATTAATTACATCTTGCCAATTTTCCATTGGCATTGCAAACGAAAGACCATCGCGTGTGATTCCTGCGTTATTAACAAGAACATCAAATCCGCCAGACGCTTCGAGAGCGGCTTTTATACATTCTTGTAATGCAGGCACATCAGCACAGTTACAATGAATTTCATGGAATGCAACTCCATTTTCTGTTGCACATTTTTCAAGTTCTTCTTTTGACTTTGACGGCTTTGTACAAAGTCCCCAAACTTCGCAACCATTTGCAAGAAATACTTCTACAATTTTTCTTCCAATTCCGCGACTTGAACCTGTTACTAATGCTTTTTTGTTTTCAAGTAATTTCATTTTTTTCTCCCATCATTATAAATTATTTAATGCTTCTGCTGTATTAATTTCTGAACAGGTAATTTCAGTTTCAAGTCCAGATTTTGCCCAAAGTCCAGAAAGAACTTTTCCAGGTCCTGGTTCATAAAGTTTCCATTCATCACCAGATGCTTTAATTAAATCTAACAGAACTTTTTCTTCGTCTGTCCAAAGAACGCTTTGAACAAGGTGAAGAATTGCATTTTTCTTAATTTCGCTTGCATCTGTTGCTTGCTTTCCTGTGACATTAGAAAAAAGTGCGATTTTTGGGGCATTGAAAGTTATATCAGCAATCGCTTTTTCAAATTCATCGGCGGCACGTTGCATAAGTGGACAATGGAATGGACCTGCAACTGCAAGACGAAGTGCACGACGAGCACCTGCTTCTTTTGCAAGAGTTTCTGCTTGCGTAAGTCCATCGAAAGTTCCACTTAACACAGTTTGAACTGGACTGTTCATATTTGCAGCATAAACATTTTCACATTTTGAAGCGATTTCTTTTACTTGCTCTGGATTAAGTCCAATTACGGCTGTCATTCCAGGAGCATGACCTTCATTCTCTTTTGCTATTTGTTCGCAGACGCTTTGCATAATCGCACCGCGTTTTGCGACAACTTTGATTACATCTTCAAAACTTAATACGCCTGCAGCATACAATGCTGGGAATTCTCCAAGTGAAAATCCCATCACTGCATCTGGTTTTATTCCTTTAGTTTCAAGCACTTTTAAGATTGCAATGCTTGCAGCGGTAATTGCCATTTGACTGTTATCACTGCGAGTAAGTTCTGCACTATCAGATTCCCACATAAGTTTTGCAACATCTTTTCCCCAGATTAAACTTACATCATCTAATACTTTTTTACATTCTGGATATGATTCACAAACATCCTTCAACATTCCTGGCGCTTGAGCACCTTGTCCCGGAAATAAAAATGCATATTTAGTCATAAAATGACCTCCACAATACTTTTGCAATTTTTGCTAATAATTTGCTAATAATGTGAAGTTTACACATTCCATTTAACTTCACATTAAAAATGACATTTTTATTCAAAATGTCATTGGCTTATACTAGCAGAATACAAAGGTTTTTACAAGTGAGAAGTTTCTAGAATTGTCATAACTGCAAATTCGCCTTGTTCCTCTTCGACAAAAGTTCCATAAAACAAATTATCGTTTGCCTGGGCATTTATCATTGTTTTGCCAGTTTCTTCAAGAAAAAGTTTAACAAGTGAATTTTCGCCAAGATTTTGGTTGTTTAAAACAAGTGAAGGTTCAAATCCTGCAATCAAAAAACCTCGTTTATCAACAACAAAAGTTTTATACTCAAAATTGTTCAAACAGATTTTTTCAAATTCGTCAGTTGTAAAAATTACCGAAATATAATTTCGTTTTCCATAAGGAACAAACAAAATTGCGCTTTTTTGTCCGAGAATATCGCTGACATTTTTAATGCAAAGTTTTTCGTACTTTGCTCTAATTGCTGTGCTTTTATTTTTTTCAATTGCACTAAAAAGTTTTTCCTCTTGAATTCCGGTTTGTCGCAAATATTCTGTATTTATAAATTTTTCATCATCAGATAAAACAGCAATAAATTCTTTATGTAAATTGAAAAAAGATTTTATTTCGTTTTCTTCTTTCAAATTAAAAAGAATAAGTGAATCGTTTTTTATATCTTGAATTTTTGATGCAAGAAAATTGTGCGTTTGTTCATTAATTATATTTGCAACTTTAATTTTTTCTTTGTTAATTGCGTCTTGTGATTTTGTTTTAAAAAACGAAAATATTTCATAAAACGCAAGAATTATAATTATGAAAAAAAATATAATTCTTCCAACCTTAGTTCGTTTTTGATTACGCAATTTTTTTTGTAAAATATTTTGTTTGTCTTTTGAATTCAATTCTACAAAGTCGCCATAATCAAGCAATTTTTTTTCGCGTTCTTTAATTTCGAATTTTGAAATCTTTTTACTGTTTTGTATGTTCTGCTTTTTTTCAATATTTTTGAATTTTGGTGTTTTGTTTTTTTGTTTACTTTTAAAAAATATTCGGTTCATTTTATCTCCAGTAAAAAAAACTTTTTCATCGTTCTTCTATCGGCATTTTTTTTCAATATCTTAAATTTGTATTTGATTGTGTTTTTCAACTGAATATTTTGACAAGTAGAAATTATTCAAATTAAAAAGTAATATAAAACTATGGAACAATACAAAAAAGATTTTATTGATTTTATGGTTCGTTGTGATGCACTTAAATTTGGAAGTTTCACTTTAAAAAGTGGAAGACATTCTCCTTTCTTTATGAATGCGGGCGCATATATCACAGGCAGTCAACTTTCACAACTTGGAACTTTTTATGCAAAGGCGATTCACGATAATTTTGGAGATGACTTTGATGTTCTTTTTGGTCCCGCATACAAAGGAATTCCTTTGAGCGTTGCGACTTGCATTGCATATAACAATTTATATAACAAGGAAATTAAATATTGCGCCGACCGCAAAGAAGAAAAAGATCATGGTGCAGATAAAGGTGGATTTTTAGGTTACAAAATTCAAGATGGAGATCGCATCGTAATTATCGAAGATGTTACAACTTCTGGAAAATCAATAGAAGAAACATACCCAAAAATTAAAGGTCAAGAAACAAACTCAGGTGCAATTAAAATTATTGGCGAAATAGTTTCTCTTGACAGAATGGAACGCGCTTTAGATACAACAAAGTCTGCGCTTGCTACAATTACAGAAAAATATGGTTTTCCTTCTTGTGCAATTGTTACAATGAAAGATGTTATTGAATATCTTTATAAAGACGACGGTACAGGTTTGATAACAAACAAAATAAAACACGAACTTGATGAATATTATAAACAATGGGGCGCAATATAATTTTTTAATTTAACGAAACAATTTCTTAATAAATAAAAAAGACCTCCGAACAAGAATCATGAAATATTCTTTTCGTAAGGTCTTTTTTACTTTCGTTTAAGGCAAAGATTTGCTTATTTTGTTGTTTTTTTAGTAGTAGGCTTTTTTTCCGTAGTCGCTTTTTTAGTTGTTGTTGCTTTTTTTGCTGGTGT
>CAZOTD010000073.1:4150-8119 GCA_964582685.1 uncultured Treponema sp.
TTTCTTTTCTGCAGTTGTAGTTTTCTTTGCAGGCGCTTTTTTTTCTGTAGTCGCTTTTTTAGTTGTTGTTGCTTTTTTTGCTGAAGTCGCTTTTGTTGTTGCTGGGGTTTTCTTTGTTGAAGCGACTTTCTTTTCTGCAGTTGTTTCCTTTTTTGCTGGGGCTTGTGTTGCTACTTTCTTTGAGGAATTTACTGCAGTTGTTTTCTTTGTTTTTGTTTCTGCCATTTTTTTATCCTCTTTGTGCGTATCATTTAGATTACGCTTGATTTTTCTTGTTGTAGTCATCTCAAGAGCCTTGTCCAAAATTGTAATTTTTGAAACTCGGGCATAAGGTTGCAATGTCTTATTCACTTTATCGACAATTATTTTAATTTCTTCATAAACTTTTTCATTATTTACTGAATTTTCACGTTTAACGCCAATTCTTGCTAACAAATCATCAGATGGATATATCAAAGCTTCAATTTGTTCAGATTTATGTTCTTCATCTGCAATATAACCGCGAACCATAATTTGTTCTACATCGTAATAAAGTTGGAATGAATCTTCGATTTCTTCTGGATAAACATTTTTACCGCCATCTGTAACAATTATATTTTTAGCACGACCAGACAACATTATATAATGTTCGCTATCTATCCAACCCAAATCACCGGTCTTAAAAAATCCGTCGTCAGTAAACACATTTTTAGTTTCTTCTGGCATTTTGTAATAACCTTGCATTACCATTGGACCTTTTACAACGATTTCGCCAATACCATCCTTGTTTTCATTAATAACTTTGATTTCCTCGTATGGACTAAAATCCATTCCGACACTTTTAATCTTAAAATGTTCAAGCGGATTAAGAGCGATAATCGGAGATGTTTCTGTAAGTCCGTAACCTTGAATAAAATCAATACCAAGAGCGTTATAAACTTTGAATACACTTGACGCAAGTGGGCCTCCGCCACAAATTGCAACACGAAGTGTTGTCAAATTTGCTGCTTCAAGAATTGACTTTAAGAATACGCGACCGAGATTTTTCTTTGTAAGTTTTTTTATGCCATAACATAAATTTAAAAGTCCGCTTACAAGAATTTTTATTAGTTTTCCTTTTGCTTCAATTCCTTTAAGAATTCCAGAATAAACTTTGTTGTAAAGAAGTGGAACTCCAAGCATTACAGTAATTTTGCCTTCTCGCAATTCTTTCATCAATTTAGAAACAGCCATGCTTTTTCCAAACACGATTGAAGCACCAACAGCAATTGGACAAATTAAAGCGGCTTGCATTGTATATGCATGATGAATTGGAAGTAATGCATAAAAAACGTCAGTATCATAAATGTAAAGATTTTGTTGTGCAATATATGAATCGCACACGAAATTTTCGTGGCTCAACATAACACCTTTTGGAGTTCCTGTTGTTCCCGACGTAAAAAGAATCGCCGCTGTATCATTTGGCAAAACTTTTGGAAGAGTAACAGTTTTGTCTGTCTTTAAATTATAAACATAAAGTTTAGAATACTTTGGAGAAAGCGAATAAATTTTTATTCCCATTTTGTTTTTGGAAAAGTAATCATATTTTTCTTCATCAACGAAAAACATTTTTGGCTTTGCAGTTTTTAGAAGATTATCAACTTCATTATGATGTAATGCATCATCAATAGGAACTGCAATTGCACCTGCATGCATTGCAGCAAAATAAATTGTTGCCCATTGTGGAGAATTTTTTCCAGAAACAGCAACACGATCGCCTTTTTTAATTCCATTGGCAACCATCCAATTTGCAACTTGGCAAATATATTTCCATACTTGAGTATATGTCAAAGAATTTTTGGAACCGCCAGTTCCTTCAAAATCAACAAAACAAGGGTGATCAGGGAATCTCATCTGTGAAATGCGAAACATCTGTGGCATTGTTGGCCAAGTTGAATCAAAAACTTTCCCTCTAAAATCATCTAAAAATTTCCAAGAAACTTCACTACGAATGGGCTTCATTTATAACCTCTCAAAAGATTTTTTCTTTAGCAATAATTTTACCACTAAAGGATATTTAAATCAAAAAAGAAATAAATATTTTTTCACATTGAAATTAGACATTATTAGTTAGATTTGGTTGCAAAAAAAATGATTTTTTTTCTATACTGAATAAAATATTTTATTCCGACAATAATAAAGTAATATGAATAAAAATTTTAAAAGAACAATTTTTGCAATCACGTTTTTTTTCTTCTACGGTTTTGCTTTTTCTAAAGAATATAGCGAAGAAACCGCCAAAAATCTCAGAAACGCAATTTGTGCAAAAGTAAAAACTTTTATTGGTTGCCCTTATCGCTCTGGAGCGATTGGTCCAGATTCTTTTGATTGTTCAGGATTAGTTTTTACAGTATATAATGAAGCCGCTAACATTCAACTTCCTCGTTCGGTAAAAGCAATTTATGCAGCGGCAACAATTGTTCCTAGAAATGAATTAGAAGAAGGCGATCTTGTTTTCTTTAAAACAACTGGCGATGGTTCAATTTCGCATACTGGAATTTACATCGGCAGAAATCAATTTATTCATGCAGCAAGCGATGGTTCAAACACTGGAGTTATCGTTTCTTCTCTCAACGAAAAATATTACAAAAACTGTTACGCCGCTGTCGGAAAAATAATTACTTCCAAAAAAAAACAGAACTCACAGCAATCAACAAAAGTAAATCAAAACACAACGCAAAACTTATCGCAGGAAAAATTATCATCTTCTTTATCGGAATCGCCATCTTCCTCTTCTGTCTCGAATTATCAATTCGCCTCAAACATCGCGATTGATAGCTTTTTTTATTGCGATTGGAATTTATGGCTTTATACAAATTTTCAACCAAACTTTAGAGGAATATCGTACTTAGCAGTTGCAAGATATTTGCCTTGGAAAATTCAACCTGCTCTTGGAACTGGTTTTAAATGGAATCAGGGAATTCAAGTTTTTCAAATTCCATTACTTGTAAATGTTAAGTTCAATGATTTTTTTAGTTGTTACATTGGTCCTGTAATGAATTTTGGACACGCTAAAATCGCTGGCACTGAAAATTATATGGACAATTCGTTTTGGGCTTCGACAGTTGGCTTTTGTGTAAGCACTCCAGAAATTCCAATTGGTGCGATTGCAATTTCTTTTGTTCAAGATATTAATTACACTTTTTACACAACAAAAAGTGGCAAAGTTTTAAGTCTCGGTGAAAGCGTAAACAATGGACTTGTATTTTCTACAGGAGTTCGTGTAACACTTCCTTTAAAAAATGTTTTAAAATAATGATAAGGAATGTTTGATGAAAAAAAATATTTTAAAATATTTTTCATTTTTTGTTGTATTTTTTTGCAACATAATCTTTACCGGTTGTCCTATAAATGTTGAAATTGCAGAAAACAAAGATGGCACATTTGATTGGAATTTTGAAACAACTAGTGGAAAAGAAATAAATAATTTTATTTTTTCGATTGAAGGAATTCCTGATAATTCTAAAACAAAATCTATTTTTGATACAACCGAAATTCAAAATTCACTTTTAAATCTTGGACTTAAAAATGTGAATGTAATTTCGAAAAAAAAATCCGAACAAGAAGAAACTCTTTTTATTAAATTTAAAAGTTCCGATGAACAATTCAAATTTCTAAAGGCGATAAAAAATTCAGACAACAAATTAACAAAAGTTGAACTTACGCTTTCAAAAGAAATCCTTCAAGAAATAATTACAAATCAAAATAGCATAATTCAAAAATATGCAGATCTTTTAATGGCGCCTTGTTTTACAAATGAAATTATGGACAACAAAGAATATTTTGAACTTTTATCTTCATTCTACGGAAACAAACTCGCTCAAGAATTAACATCTGGAAATGTTATAATCACAATAAAAAATTCTGATTCAAAAAATGCAAAAGAAAATATAGAAATTTCTTTAATCGATATTTTAACTTTGCAAGAAGAAAAAACTTATTCAGTATTTT
>CAZOTD010000074.1:0-8088 GCA_964582685.1 uncultured Treponema sp.
ATATTTTATATATGAAATTTTTATTCCCGCAATAAAATCCCAAATGCTTGAAAATCAAGATTCATTATTTGCAGATGTAGAATTAAATTATGTGGGAAATATGGAAGAACCCAAAATTCCTGTCAGCGACAGTCGTGCAATAATTAAATATGAAAAAAAGCGAGATTCAAAAGACAATCGTTTGATTTATAATGGAGTTAAAAGTTGTAAACTTTTTTCTTTAATTTATGATACACCAAATGATTTATCTGAAGTTTGTATTGGATTTGGAGATTGTGCAAAAGTTTGTCCACAAGAAGCAATCTTGATTGAAAATGGAATTGCAAAAGTTACAGAAAATTGTTGTGGTTGCGGAAATTGTATAAATGTTTGTCCAAAAAAGATAATTTTTCTTGTTCCACAAGAAGAAATAAAAGAACAAATTCCTGAACAAAAACACTTTAAATTTTGGAAATCTTGTTATAAAATATTTGTTGGAAAGTAGTAAAATCGGTTTGTATTAATGGCAAGTCTCAATCTCTGTCTTGAATTTCATTCGGGCGCATCAAATTTTAAAAACATCTCAGAGTATAAAGCGGTATATGAAAATTATTTTAAACCGCTTGTGTCGTTTTTGTATGCTAATCCTGATTTTAAATTTTCACTTTATTTATCTGGACCAGAGTTTGAATTTATTAAAAAAAGGAATCCCGAATTTATTGAAATATTAAAAAAACTTGTAAATCGAAAACAGGTAGAAATAATAGGCGGAGGTTTTTATAATCCTGTTTTTCCGTTACTTTTTCCAATGGATAGAACAGGACAAGTTGACCTTTTAAGTACTTCAATTAGAAAGTCAATTGGAAAACGACCAAGAGGAGCATGTCTTTGTGCAAGTGCTTGGGATCCATCTTTAGTTACTTCGTTTGAAACTTGCGGAATGGAATATGTCGAACTTGACAGTTCTCTTGTTCAAAAAACAAAAAATGTATATTTGCCAATTGTAATGTCAGATCGCGGAAAATCGATAAAAATTCTTCCAACACAAAGCGAATTTATTCCAACTGAAAATGAAACTCCTTCAGATTATCTTGCACGATTAAAAAAGGCGTTTGATAATATTTGCAAAATTGATGAAACTGTCGATTCTGACAGAATAATTTGTGTAATCTTTCATTTAATGGAATTAAAAACTCTCCTTGATAATGATTGGTTTCAAGATTTTCTTGTAGAATTGAAAAAATCTTACCAAGATGTTATAAAACTTTCTCTTCCTGAAGTTGTTGTTAAAAATTCTACTGCGTATGTTCAATCATACATTCACGCAGGAATTGGTGCAGATATTGCAAAATGGGCAATAGTTCCTTTTCAAGAAGTGGAAATTAAAGATTCATCTGTGAATATTTATGATTTTATGCAAACATATCCGCAAAGTCAGGCATTATACAATAGAATGATTTTTGTTTCGCTTCTTGTAAATCAATGTCATGGCGACAAAATGCGCAAAAAATCTGCACGTGAATATCTTTGGGAGGCACAAAACGGAGATGCTTATGTTTGCAAATCAAGCGGAATTCTCGTAGATTCGCAAGAAAGACAAAATGCTTACAGAAAATTAACTGCAGCTGAAAAACTTATTCGTGAATGTGATGAATTTAAAGAATCAATTTCTAGTTTTGATTATAACTGTGATGGCTTTAAAGAATATGTTTGTCGAATGGATAAATTTGATGCATGCATTAAGTTAAAAGGTGGTTCTATTTTTGAACTTGATGTAATGAAAGAATCTGGAAATTATGCAGATAATATGTCTCGTGTGCTATCTATGGACAAATGCGATGATAAATATGAAAAAGGTCTTTTTGTCGACCATCTTTTTGAAAAAGACCAATATGAGCATTATATCAACGGTCGCCCTTGCAAAAATGGAGTTTTTGCTGGAAATCTTTACAAAGAACTTTCCTTTAGCTCATCAAAACATGAAATTCTTCTTGAAACAAATTCTAAATTTCCTGATTTAAATCAAACTGCTAATTTAAAGAAAAAATATATTGTTACAACAAATGGAATTATGGTTCAATATATTATAAAAAACACAAGCCCAATTGCTCTTAAAGCTAAATTTGTTGTTGAATCTAATTTTGCCCAAACTTGTTTTAATAAAAACTCATTTTCTTCATACAAAATTGATGTTGTAAATGATAATCAAATTGAAACAAAGACTCCAGATAATTTGGAATTTATGCAAAATGTTGATGCATTTCAATTAATTGATTCTGATAATAATATTACATTTACATTTGAACCTAACGAAACTGCAAACTTAGTTTCTTATCCAATAGTATTTATGCGTCGCAAAACTGATTCTTCGGAACTTGAACCTACTGGCAGAACACTTTCTCTTTCTCTAGCTTGGGATGTAGATTTGGCAGCTGGTATGGAAATGGAAAAAACAATAAATCTTGCTATTGTTCCTGGAAAAAAAGAAAACAAAAAAAAGTCTTAAAATTTAATAATGCTTGAATAGAATCCTCAAAGAAAATATAATAGTTCCATTATGAATAGAAGACTTATTACCTCTGCTTTACCTTATGTAAATAATATCCCACATCTTGGAAATTTAATTCAAATGCTTTCTGCTGATGTGTTTGCACGTTTTTGTCGTAATCGCGGTTATGATACTTTATATATTTGTGGAACTGATGAATATGGGACTGCAACAGAAACTAAAGCACTTGAAGAAAATAAAACTCCAAGAGAACTTTGTGATTATTATTTTCAAGAACATAAAAAAATTTATGATTGGTTTCATATAAATTTTGATAAATTTGGTAGAACTTCGAATCAACAATGTACAGAAATTACTCAAAAACTTTTTTTAGATCTTGATAAATCAGGTTATATAAAAGAGCATACAAACAAACAACTTTTTTGCCCAAAGTGTAATATGTTCCTTGCTGACAGATATGTTGACGGAACTTGCCCAAAATGTGGTTCTACAAAAGCTCGAGGCGATCAATGTGATGAATGTGGTTCTTTGCTTGATCCAGTTGAATTAAAAGAACCAAAATGCCACACTTGTAATTCAACTCCTGAACTTCGAGAAACAAAGCATCTTTTTTTAGATCTTCCTTCACTTTCTAAGAAACTCGGCGATTGGATGGAGAAAACAAGCAAAGAAGGAAAATGGGCTGATAATGCAATTAATATTACTAAAGCTTGGATTCGTGATGGCTTAAATGAAAGATCTATTACTCGTGATTTAAAATGGGGCATTCCAGTTCCAAAAGTTGGATATGAAAATAAAGTTTTTTATGTTTGGTTTAATGCGTCAATTGGATATATTTCGATTACAAAACAGTTGGCAGATGAACTTTCTTGCGACAATAAAGCATCTTTTGATTGGAAAAGTTGGTGGATTCCATCAGAGTCAGAAGAAGCAAATGACAAAGAAGATGTAAAATTATTTCAATTCATAGGAAAAGATAACATTCCTTTTCATACTGTAATTTTTCCTTGCACATTGCTTGGTTCTCCTCATAATTGGACAAAATTATATCATATGTCATCAACAGAATATATGAATTATGAAGACGGAAAATTTTCAAAATCACGTGGCGTTGGCGTTTTTGGAACTGACGCAATAGAAACTGGAATTCCTGCGGATGCTTGGCGTTTTTATATTTTTTACAATAGACCAGAAAAACAAGATTTTCAGTTTACTTGGAAAGATTTTATGGAAAAAATGAATTCTGAACTTATAGGAAATCTTGGAAATCTTGTAAACAGAACACTTCTTTTTGTAAATAAATATTTTGGCGGAGTAATTCCAAATTCATTAGTTGATGAAGAACTTTGGAAACAAGTTCTCGACCTTGAAGCAAAGATTACAGAAAATCTTGAATGGGCAAATTTAAAAGATGCTTTTAGACAATGCTTTGAAATTGCAGATATTTGTAATAAAAAATTTCAAGCGGCAGAACCTTGGAAAACTCGTACAACAGATCCAGATTCTTGTGCAAAACTCATTTTTAATCTTTGCTATGTCATTAAAGATCTTATGATTATGATGAATCCATATATGCCACAATATACTCAAGTTGTTGCAAATTATCTTGGAAAATCAATTCGTGAAACTCTCCTCGGGCAAGAAGAAAAATCTGGTCTTGATTGGAATGATTTAGGAAAAACTCAAGGTCTTGATAAAGTTGGCGAAACTGAAATTTATTTTAAACCTCTCGATCAAAAAACAATGCTTGAATTTCGCAATAGATTTAGTGGCAATAAGCAAGAATCTCAAGAAAAAAAAGAAGATAAAAACAAAAAAACTAAAAAACAAGAACCTCTTATACTTCCCGTTGAAAAACAAGCAGATTTTTTTAATCAAAATATTGAATTAAAAGTTGCAAAAATAATTGATGTAAAGCCAAATCCTAGTGGCGACAAACTTTACATTGAAACTCTTGATGACGGAAGTCAAACTCCAAGAATAATTCAATCAGGCTTGAGAAAATATCTGACTGAACAAGAACTTTTAGGAAAGCATGTTATAATAGTTTCAAACCTTGCGCCTCGTTCAATGCGCGGAGTTGAAAGTCATGGGATGTTGCTTGCTGGCGATTATAAAGATGAAAATGGAAAAGATTGTGTTGAAATCCTTGAAGCACCTTGGGCTTCTCCTGGAACTAAAGTTATCCTTGAAGATTCGGATTCTAATTATATTAAAAAGCAAGAAATTTCTGGCGATGATTTTTTTAGCGTTTTAATAAAAGCAAATGATGGACTTGTTCAGATTGCAGGAAAAAAACTTCTCGCAGATTCAAAAGAAATTAGAATGACAAAAGCACTTAATAGCGAAATCGGTTAATAATATTTATGTATAAAATAACAATAAACAAAATCGAAAATTCTGCAATTCCAAACAACGGATCTTTTTTGCAGACTCCGTTTTGGTGTAACTTCAAAGCACGACATGGGTGGTCTTATAATAGATTTTTAATAACATACATTCTTCCTTTTGATGATGTTAACGAATGTAAAAAAGAGAATCATAAAAATTTTTCTCAAAAAGAAGTTAATTGTACTTTTGAACTTGCGGTTTTAAATAGAAGTTTTGCAAAAGGAATGTGTAGCATTGCATATATTCCTTTAATGCCAAACCTTCCTTTTGAATGCATACCTGAAGCACAAATAAATCAAGCTCTTTCTTTTGAAAAAACTGAGACAACTTTAGATAATTTTATAACGCCAGAAACACAAAGTTTTGAATTTGCATATTTGCTTAAAGAACTTTCTATGACTTTAAAACCATTTTTACCAAAAAATACAATCGCAATAAGATTTGATCCGAATGTAAGTTTTAATACGCCTGAAGAACGTGATTTATTCAATTTTGGAATTAAGACAATTTCTAAAACTGAAAAA
Organism: uncultured Treponema sp.; assembly: GCA_964582685.1. Lineage (GTDB taxonomy): Bacteria > Spirochaetota > Spirochaetia > Treponematales > Treponemataceae > Treponema_D. The sequence goes on from CAZOTD010000074.1 coordinate 5,404, forward strand.
CTTAAACTTCGTAAAAACAAAGTTGATATTCAACCTCCAGATTCCACATTAATAGATTTAACTGCCACAGAAGAAGAAATTCTTTCACGGATGCATCAAAAGTGGAGATATAATATTCGGTTGAGTGCAAAAAAAGGTGTTAAAATTACTAAATATTCTGGAAACGATGTAAATTTGTCTGAAAAAATAGACAAGTTTTATGAATTAACTAAAGAAACTAATGCTAGAGATGGAAATTCAAGTCATGCAAAATCTTATTATCTGGACTTAATAAAATCTTCCGCACAACAGATTCAAGCTGGAAACGATGTTCCAGAAATCAATTTATATATTGCAGAACACAATGGTGATGAAATTGCAGCAATTATGACTTTATTCAGTCATGATGAATCAATTTATCTTTATGGTGCAAGTTCAAATCGAAAACGGAATTTAATGCCAAATCATCTTTTACAATGGATTGCTATAAAAGATGCAAAGGCGTATGGTTCAAAATATTATGATATGTACGGAATGCCGCCAGAGGGTAAAAATGAAAATCATCCAATGCATGGACTTTATATGTTTAAAGCGAATTTTGGTGGAAAAAACATTCACCGAATAGGTAGTTGGGATATTCCGTTAAAGCGAATTTATGTTTTCTATAACATAGCGGAATCTTTCAGAGCCTTTTGGCATAAAGTTGTAATGAAAAAAGTTCGAGGTCGTTAATTATGAATATGGAAGCGTTCATTTTGGGATGTGGGGGAATGCAACCTCTTCCTTATAGACATTTGACATCAGTTTTATTACGAAGAGACGGTGATTTATTTTTATTTGATGGCGGGGAAGGAACTCAAGTTTCGCTTAAACGTTTGAATTTAAAATGGAAAAAGATAAATGCAATTTTTGTTTCCCATACTCATGCAGATCATGTAACGGGACTTCCTGGAATTATGATGCTTTCAAGTCAAGTTGATAGAGTAGACCCACTTTATATTTTTGGTCCACCTAAAATTGCAGAATATATCGAAACAAGTCGTAAAGTTCTCGATATGTATATTAATTATCCTGTTATTGTAAAAGAAATCACAGCGCCTTGTATTGTTCTTGAAGAAAATGATTTTTTAATACGTGCATTTCCCTTAAAACACACTAAAACTTGTGTTGGATATACACTTGAAGAAAAAGATCGCCCTGGTGAATTTAATCCAGAATGTGCTAAAAAATTAAATATTCCATGTGGTCCACTTTGGTCAAAATTACAAAAAGGTTTTGAAGTTCAAGCAGCAGATGGTTCTATAGTAAAGCCTGAACAAGTTCTCGGGAAGCCTCGAAAAGGAAGAAAATTTAGTTACGTGACAGATACTCTTTACCTTGATTCAATTGCAAAGGAAGTTAAAAATTCGGATTTACTTATTTGTGAGGGAATGTTTGAAAATGCTTTACTTGAGCAAGCACAAGAGAAAAAACATATGACAGCAGCACAAGCTGCGACAATAGCACGAGATAGCAATTCAAAAAAAATGGCATTAATTCATTACAGTCCGCGTTACACAGATAGGGAATTAGTTGTTTTAGAACAAGAAGCAAAAGAAATTTTTCCAAATGTAATTCTTTCAAAAGACAGAATGAATTTTGAGATTCCTTTTGAAGATTAAATATGATTAAATTAAATTCGTTTACAAAAATTTATGATAAGACAAAAATTGCCGCAGAAAATATTTCATTTACGGTTGAGCAAAATTCAATTACTGGACTTTTAGGACCAAATGGCGCAGGAAAAACCACAATAATAAAAGCAGTATGTTCAATTCATTATCCAACAAAAGGTGAAATTCTTGTTTATGACAAACAGCAAAATGCATACAACGTGGAATATAATCTTGAAAAAGCAAAAAAACTTATTGGATATGTAAGTGAAATTCCTATTTTATATAAAAATCTTTCTGTGATTGAATTTTTAAAAATGACAATGCAGATATGGAATATTCCTAAATCAAAGAAAACGAGTCAACTAGAAAAAGTGATAAAACAATTTAAAATCAAATCTGTTTTATCACAGAAAATTTCAACTTTGTCAAAAGGTTATTCACAACGCGTAAATTTTGCAGCCGCTCTTATTCATGAACCAGAGATTTTAATTTTAGATGAACCTTCAAGTGGTCTTGATCCAAATCAAATAATTGAAAATCGAAATCTTATCAAAGAATTTGGGAAATCAAAAACAATTTTACTTTCAACACATATTATGCAAGAAGCACAAAATTTATGTGACAATGTTGTAATAATTTCAGAAGGAAAACTTCTTGCTCAAGGAAGTGTAGAAAAAATCAAAGAACAAACAAAATCAAAAAATCTTGAAGAAGCGTATATAAATTTAACGAAAAGACTTTCAAAGGAAATCAAAACAAATGATTAAATCGCTTATAAAAAAAGATATTTTCTCGCATTTAATAAGTCCGCATTTTTATATTTGTGCTTTGCTTCTTTATTTGAGTTGTACTTTACAAATTTTCTTTTTTAATAGATTTTTTGTTGAAGGTTTTGGAACATCGGATTTAAATGTTTTTTTTGCGATGATTCCTTATGTTTTTAGCCTTATTATTCCTGTTCTTGTGTTACAAGTTTCAAATCGTGAACTTGAAAATACTTTTCCGATTTCATCTTATAAAATAATTATTTCAAAATTATTTTCTACAGAAA